>JARRLN010000108.1 GCA_037386965.1 Nitrospirota bacterium | reverse complement strand
GTTTCACATCCGCCGGGTGGCCCTCTCCGGCGGGGTGGCGGCAAACAGCTCCCTCCGGGCCCGCATGAAGGAGATGGCCCGCGAGAGGGAGGTGGAGCTTTTCCTTCCCCCGCCGGGCCTTTGCACGGACAACGCCGCCATGATAGCCCTGGCCGGCTATCACCGCCTGAGAAAGGGGGAGCGGGCCGGCCTGGACCTGAACCCCCGACCCTATCTACCCCTGGGTGTGCCCGCGGAATAGGCTTTCCCCTCCCCTGCCGGAGGATACGGCCAGAGGCACGCACGTCCGCCGTGTCCCCGCAGAGGAAGGTCACGGCCCATAAGCACCCGGAAGGCTGTGGCCAAGGGTTCGTTCACATTTCGAATGAGGCAGTTGCTTTCTTGTTTTTTCAGGTCGATTTTATTAAGCTTAGAGCCATGCTGAAACTGGACAAAATATCCATCTTTGAAGACCTTTCCGAGGAAGACCTCAAGGAAATAGAGAGGTTCCTCGTCCCGGAGAGCTTCGGCAGGCGGAACCTCATCTTTGCCGAGGGGGACCCCTCCGAGTGGTTCTACTTCGTGGTCAAGGGGAAGGTAAAGATTACCAAGCTCTCCCAGGACGGCAAGGAGATAATCCTGGAGGTCATCGGGCCCGACGAGTTTTTCGGGGGAATAGCCGTGGTGCGGGGCTTCCCCTACCCGGCCAATGCCGTGGCCATGGAGGACACCGAGGCGGCGAAGATATCCCGGAGGGACCTCCTCAAGGTCCTGGAGCGGTTTCCGGAGCTTGCAATGAAAATCGTCCAGAGCCTGGGGGAGCGCATGAAGGAGTCCCACGAGATGACGAAGACCATCGCCCTGGAGAAGGTCGGCGCCAGGATAGCCGCCCTCCTTCTGAAGCTGGCCTCAAAGAGCGGCCGCGAGAGCCCCGAGGGAATCGAAATCGGCCTCCGGCTCACCAAGCAGGACATCGCCGAGATGGTGGGCACCACGGTGGAGACATCCATCCGCACCATGAGCCAGTTCAAGAAGCAGGGGCTCATCGAGGAGAAGGAAGGCAGGATCGTCATCAAGGACCGCGCCGGGCTGGAGGCCCTGGGCCTCTGACGCCCGGCCTCTACGCCTGTCCCTCCCCTCCAAAGAGGGTGACGGCCATCAAGTAGAAAAATACGAAGATGGATGCGACCTCCAGTATGCCGGAGAGGGCCAGCACCGTGCGGTAGGCCGGGACCCCGGGGTTGTACCGGCCCAAGGCGTCCATGACCACCATGCCCAGAAGCCCCGCGTTGGCCATCCAGAATTGCGCTTCCGCCAGGGCCGTCTTTTTCAACAGTCGCCCGGCGAACCGGGGCAGGATATGGTAGCCCACCCCGTATATCATCATGGAAACCCAGCCCAGGAGCATGAGGTGAGAGTGCACGAAGGTGAGCGTAACCCTGAAGGGGCTATGAATGATCATCAGCACGCCGATGACGGAGGCCACAGAAAGATAGACGATGCTCATGGCGATGAAGCCCTTAACGTACCGGTCCATGTATCCTCCTCGATGCGGTGTTTTCCCGTATTATGCGTCCCTTCCTCCGAAGCCGCCATGACCGCCGTCATAGGCCCGGGCTCTCCCCTATGACCTTCGTCATAGAATCTTAGCACGGAGGGCCGTATCATAGAATCAAAGACGCAAAGGAGGTCACTCTCATGGCTACCACGGAGAAGCGCTACACCAAAGACTCCCTTATCGGCGACGTGGTCAAGAGCAGTCCGGAAGCTCGCGCGGTCATCGAGAAGCACTTCGGCAACGGGTGCTTCACCTGCCCGGGGATGAACGTGGAATCCCTGAGCTTCGGCTGCATGATGCACAGCCTCGACCCCGAGGCCATAGTCGCGGAGCTGAACGCCCTCGGGGAGGGCAAATGAAACCCCGGTGCTTTGTCTGCGGCTACGACGGGGCCGACAGGGTCTATCTGCACTGCATCCACGAAGGTGAGGAGAAGACGGTCTGCGTCCGCTGCCTGCCCGTGCTCATCCACGGAGCGCATTGAGAAGGAGACCCCCAGGGGCGGGAAAACGTCGCGGGCGAAAATATCTCGAAAACGAAGGGCCGGGGGCCGGGCGCTACCGGCCCTCTTTCTTTGTGAGGAAGGCCGCGGCCTCCACGTGGTAGGTGTTGGGGAAGAAATCCACCATCCTCACCTCGTCCAGCTCGTAGGCCGGGGCGAGTTTCTTGAGGTCGCGGGCCAGGGTGGAGGGGTTGCACGATATATAGAGCACCCGGGGCGGCGCCAGGGCGAGCACCCGCTCGAGGGCGGCGTTGGTGAGGCCCGGCCTGGGCGGGTCCAGGACAACCAGGTCGTAGGCGCCTTTGAGCTTCACGCTTTCCGCCCTGCCCCGGAGGATGTCATAGCCCCGAAGCCCGTTTTGCTCCACGTTCCTCCGCGCGTCCCTGATGGCGTGGGGGTTGTCCTCCACGGCGGTCACCCGCACGTCGCCGGCCTTCATGAGGGGAAGAGAGAAATTCCCCGCTCCCGCGTACAAATCCAGCACCCGGACGCCAGGCGCGGGGTTCAGCTTCTCAAGGAGGAGCCCCACCAGGGCGCGGTTCAGCTCCCAGTTGCTCTGAAGGAAGCTCCACGCGGAGACCGTATACCGAAGCCCCGTGAGGTCCAAAGCAACGTACCCGGCCCCCCGGTAGCTTCCATCCTCGAAGGCGACCCCCGCAAAACCGCTTTCCACCAGGCGCTCGGCCAGGCCCTCGTCGAAAGGCTTTCCCTTGACGCAGGCCAAGAGGCCGTCCCCGCTGGTGATGTGGATTTCCTTCGCCCCCAGGAGCCACTCGGGTCTGAGCCAGCCCAGGGCGGCGTTAATCTCCTCCGCCATGAGGGGGCAGCCCTGCACGGGCACCACCTCCCGGGTGCCCTCGCGATAGAAGCCCACCTCGCCCGTGCGGGAGACCTTGAACTGTCCCCTGCGGCGATACCCGAAGGGCTTTCCCGTAAGCGAAGGGGCCGGCTCGCTCCTGATGTCTCCGATGCGCCTCAGACAGTCCGTGAGGACATGGGCCTTCATGGCCGCCTGTATCTCGTAGGAGGCGTACTGAAGCTGGCAGCCCCCGCAGCGGCCGAAATACGCACAGGGAGGCTCCACCCGGTGCTCGGAGGGCTCCACCACCTCGGAGACCGCGGCCACGGCGTAGTCCTTCTTCCTCTCCTGCACCCTGACCTGCACCACCTCGCCGGGAATCGCACCGCGGATGAATATCACCCCGTCGTTGCGCGCCAGGACATAGCCCCCGTAGACGGCGTCCTCCGCTTTCAGGACATCCGTGCTCATTTGCTCAGGAGCTTCCTTATCATGGCCTTCATCTCCGAGAGGTCGGCCGATTTGACGATGTAGGCCTCCGACGCCCAGACCGCGAAGTCGTCCCTGTAGTCATAGGCCGTGGACATTATGATAGGCAGGCGGGGCCTCTTCTCCTTCATGCGCCGGAGCAGGCTGATGCCGTCTATGTCCGGCATCAGGATGTCCAGGGTGACGAGGTCCGGGTTGTCGGACTCGAACTTCTCCATGGCTTCCTTGCCGGTGCTGGCCGTCACGACATCATACCCTTCCTCGGTGAGTTCCTCTTCATAGAGCTTCAGGATATGGGCGTCGTCGTCCACGACGAGAATCTTACTCATGCGCTTCCTCCTTCAGGGGTAGATAGATTTTAAAGACGGTGCCCGTACCGATGCCGCCGCTGCGAGCTTCGATCCTTCCGTTGTTCTCCTCGATAATCCTCTTGGAAATGGCCAGCCCCAACCCCGTCCCCGTAGGGCGCGTCGTGAAGAAGGGGTCGAAGATGCGGACCAGGTCCTCCTCCCGTATGCCGCACCCCGTATCGGTCACCTCCAGGACGCCGCTTCCGTCCGCGGCGTACGTCCGCACCGTCACCGTGCCCTTCTCCGTGGCCTGATTGGCGTTGTTCATGATGTTGAGGATGGCCTCCTTCATCCGGTCGGGGTCCACGTTTATCATCACCTCGGGCTCAAGCTGCCGCACCAGCGCGTTGCCCCGAGCCGAAACCTCGCTTCCCAGAAGGTCCAGCACTCCCGTGACCACGTCGTTGAGGTCCACCTCCCTCTTGGAAACCCGCACCTCCCGCACGAAGCCCAATATCTCCCGGAGAATGTCCTCCAGGCGCGTGACCTCGTTGGAGATGATGCGCGCGTATTCCTTGAGCCCCCCGTCGAGCTTGTTTTCGAGGCGCTTGGCGAACCCGCCCACCGAGACGAGTGGGTTCCGGATCTCGTGGGCGACCTTGGCCGCCACCTCGCCCAGGGCGGCCATCCGCTCCTTGGACTGAAGCTTCTCCCTCAGGTCCTTGATCTCCGTGATGTCCCTGACGATGTGCACGGTGCCCAGAAAATTGCCGTCCGTGTCGAAAATGGGCGATGTGGACGTCAGGAAGGTTCCGCCCAGGTTCGGGTCCTCCAGCTCCTCCACGTAATGTTTGAGGGTTTCCATGGTCTTGTGATGCGAACAGAGGGGCCAGGGCTCCTCCATGCCGTGGAAGACCTGGTAGCATTTCTTTCCCACGATGCTCTCCTTGGACATCCCCAGCCTCTCGGCCACGGCATCGTTGACGCTCTTTACGGTGTAGTCCTTGCTCGTGAAAAACACCATGTCGGATATGGAGCGGAAGATGTTCTCCAGCTCGGCCTCGGCCAGGGAGACCTGCTGGAAGAGGCGCGCGGCCTGGATGGCCGCGGCCACCTGATCGGCAAAGCCCGTGAGGAACTTCATGTCCTCTTCCGTGATGGGCTTCTTGTTGAAGTAGTTGTCCACCCAGAGGACGCCGATGACCGTTCCCCTGTACATGAGGGGCACCGCCGCATAGGCCTCCGTGCCCAGCAGCTCCGTGAGGGGGGCGTGCGCCTCGGGCTCCCTCCGGGCTTCATGGACGTTCACGGGCCTTCTCTCCCTGACACACCGGGCCAGGACCGTGTCGCCGCCCAGGGGCATGGCCACATCGGCGTCCAGCCTGTCCAGGAAGGAATCCCTGAGCAGGGGGCCTTCCACGATGTCCTGCATCATCTCGTGGAGGGTCCTGTGGTCCGAAGAGAGGGTATCCCAGACCCTCCAGGCCTCCTCGGGGCTCGACGGGCCCACTCCCATGGTGGCCCTCAGAACGCCCTGCCCCTGGTCCACGAGGAACAGGATGGCGCGGTTGAAGCCCAACCCGTCGCTCACCGTCACGGCGGTGAGGACCATCTTCAGGAGCTTGTCCAGCTCCAGGGTGCCGGTCATGGCCGAGCTGATGAAGAAGAGCCGGGAGAGCTCCTGGTTCCTCCGTATGAGCTCCTTCTCCACCCGCTTCTTGTCCGATATGTCGCGGGAGATGCTGCTGATGCCTATGATCTCGCCGGTGACGTCCTTGATGGGCGAAAGGGTAAGGCTCACCTCGATCAGGACGCCGTCCTTGCGCCTGCGGAAGGTCTCCATCTTGAGCACTTCGCCCCGCCGTATCCTCTCGATGTTCTCCTTCTCGAACTCCACGAGGCTCTCGGGCACGAAGGGCAGGAACTGGCCGACGACCTCGTCCTTCTTGAACCCGTAGATCTCCTCGGCAGCCGGGTTCCAGGACTTGACGACGCCCTCGTTGTCGAAGGTCACGATGGCGTCGGCGGAGTTGCCGATGAGGCTCTCCATGTACTCCTTGGTCTGCATGACCTCCTTGTACAGACCCATGATCTCCTCCTGGTACAGAACCCTGTCGGTGATGTCCTGGATGAAGACCACCGCCTCCGCCACCTCACCCTTGTCGTCCTTTATGGGATAGGAGGCGAGGTCGGCGTAGTTCAGGCCGCTGGACTGCGTAATGGTGTTGATGTCGCCCTCCTCAAAGGTAATCCTGGCCGCACAGTGCGGGCAGATGCCGCCCTTCTCGTGAAAGACGTCCAGGGCGTTTCTGAGGATGATCTCCTTGAGGGGCTTGTCTATCCAGCGCTCTATGTAGCGGTTCGCGGCCGTGATGGTGTAATTGCGGTCCAGGGTGATGATGCCGCTCTGAACGCTCTCGAAGAGAAGCTCCATGCGCCTCTTGGCCTCGACGATCTGGGCTTCGATTGCGACGTGGCCTCGCTGGTCCTTTCCCGCGCGAAGCGCGCGCTTCTGGTGTTCACGCTGTTCGCGCTCGGCAACCTGTTCCGGCGCCGCGGCGAAGTGGACCGAGCGATCCGCATTCATCAGAACATTATCGCGCGCCCGGACCTTGCAGCGGAGCAGCGAGACCAGGCACTTTACTCGCTGGCAAAAGACTACCTGCATGCGGGTCTGCTTGATCGTGCCGACAATGCGCGCGCCCCGGTAAAGGTAGATCGCCTTGGCGATCTTGAAGCTGAACAGGGCCAGCGGCAGCGCCGAAAAGATAATCAGGGGCGG
>JARRLN010000107.1 GCA_037386965.1 Nitrospirota bacterium | reverse complement strand
CATTTCCTCGGTTATTTCCTCCTGCCGGGCATAATTTTGAAGGGACCGGAGCTCTTCGAGCCTGCGATCTATATTCTGAGAGGCGCCCTGCAAAGTTCTGAGGCGGTACCAGTTTTCGGACCTCAGGGATTCAAGAAAGCAACGGTACAGGCTGATGTATAGGAATTCCTGGAGTATGTCTTCAAAAAGCCTGGCCGGGTTCATGTAGACCAACGGGGGTCTCTCCGCAGCACCCCTGGCTTTTACTCTGGCCGGGTCAGGTGGAAGGATCTTCTCGGTGCCGAGCACGGCCTTGTCCTCTTCGATAAAGCTAAAGACGAATGCAAGGGAATAGTACTCTCTTCTCCGGTATTCTTCCGAGACGGACTTGAGCGTGCTCTCCAGGGCGCTTTCTATGCCGCTGACGCTCACGGGTGCCTCGGCATGCATGTCATAGGGTATCCCTTTGGAATCCAGTACTCCCTTGAGTCTCCTGCCTACCACGAACAGGCTGTCGGGTTCCCGCAGGGCTCCGGAGACGGCCCCCGCTATCCTGTCGTTATAAGAGCCGCATAGTCCCTGGGAAGAGCCAAATACAACCATGATGCGCCTAGTGCCCCGCCGGACGAGTGCCGTTGCTGCCGGAGGATGGTGGGCCTGGAGGTCCGCCATGGCGCAAAGAAGGCTGTCCTCGTATTTTCTGATGTTGTAAACGGTCTCCTCGGTCTTTCGAATTGTCACCCCGGAGTAAGCCTTCATGGCATTTATGATTTCTCCTATCGCGCGGGTGGTGGAAATCCTCCTTTGTATCTCAATCGTGGAGAGCATGGCTAGGCCCCGATTTCCCTGCTGAATTGTCTGAGCCGCTCCATCTCGGCGGTCGGGGGCCTCATCCCCCGTGTAATAAGCTCGACTGTTTCCGGAAACCGTTCCTTTATCTTGTCTATAATCTTTTCGGCGGCGCCGGAGACCTCCTCGAGGGCCAATCCGTCCAGCACGCCGGTTTCCAAGACCAGAAACCCCAGGACCTGTTCCTGGAGGGGCACAGGGTGGAACTGTCGCTGCTTGAGAAACTCCCTGAGCCTCTCTCCGCGGCGTATTAATCGTGCTGTTTCCTCTTCCACGTGGGCGCCGAATCGGGTGAAGACCTCAACCTCGGTAAACCGGGTGAAGTCCATTCTCAGCTTTTCCGAAACGCTTTTCATCGCGTCGCTTTGTGCCTTGCCGCCGATACGGGAGACCGACATGCCTATGTCTACGGCCGGCAGGAGCCCTTTGTTAAAGAGCTGGATGTCAAGATAAATCTGTCCATCGGTTATGGAGATCAAGTTCGTGGGGATAAAGGCCGAGATCTTTCTTTCCTGGGTCTCCACAATGGGCAGGGCGGTTATGGAGCCCCCGCCGTGGGCACTGTTAAGATTGGCGGAGCGCTCAAGAAGCCGGGAATGCAGAAAGAAAATGTCTCCCGGATAGGCCTCTCTTCCCGGCGGCCTTTTAAGGAGGAGGCTCAAGGAGCGATAGGCCTCGGCATGCCTGGTGAGGTCGTCGTAGACCACCAGCGCGTCGCGCCCCTTATCCATGAAGTACTCGGCCACCGAGGTAGCGCTGTAGGGGGCGATATACTTGAGGCCCAGGGAGTCGGAGGCATCCGCCACCAGGAAAACGACTCGGGAGAAATCACCATGCTTTTTCACTTCTTCCAGGGTTCTCAGGACGCGGGATTGCTTCTGGCCGATGGCTGCGTAGATGCAGATAACGTTGGAGTTTTTCTGGTTGATAATGGTATCTATGGCTATGGCGGTCTTTCCCGTTGAGGAATCTCCTATGATGAGCTCCCGCTGGCCCCGGCCTATGGGGAGCATGGAGTCTATGACCTTGAGGCCGGTATAAAGCGGGGTGGTTACGTACTCTCGCTGGACCAGGCTCGGCGCGTGTCTTTCCACAGGGGCATAGGATGGTTCCTCGGGCCCTGGCAGGCCGTCAAGGGGACTGCCCAGGGGGTCTACCATCCTGCCCAGTATCCAGTCCCCTACGGCCACCGAGGCTATGCGCTCGGTCTTGAAAGCCCTGGCACCGGCGCCTATGCCCTCCCCCTGGACCAAGATGATGACGCCCAGGGTCTCCCGGTCAAGGTCGAAGACTATGCCCTCGCTTCCGTCCTCGAAGGATACCAACTCGTAGAGCTTGGCATCCCGGAGGCCTGAGACCAAGGCTATCCCGTCGCCAGCCGAGACGACCCGCCCCTCTTCGGCCACACCAACCCGGTAGCCGGTCTGGCCGGCTTCATGTTTGAGCTTTTCGAGGAACCCTTCAAACGCCTGGCTCACTGCAGCTGTTCCAGTCTTCTTCTAAGGGCCTCGACCCGGCCCGAAAGGGAGGAGTCATAGACCTTGTCTTCAGCCCTGAGTTTCGCCCCCGCGATGAGCCCGATATCAACGGTGGCCTTTATCTCCACATCGCGGCCAAGGCTGGCCGTCAGCTCCCGGCGGAGACGGGAAAGTTCCTCTTCTTCGGCAGGGTAAGCGGTGACGAGCTCTACCTCGAGGGGGCCTCCCGTCTCTTCTCCCTCTTTCGTCCTTCGCTCAGTGGCCGAGGCCATCTCGGAGGCTATTTCCGGAACCAGTTCAAAAAGTCTTTCGAATGTCAGCCTGTGGATCTCGCGGTTGGAAAGGTCCGAAAGCATCTTCATAGAGAATGACGCTGCCGCCTCCACGGCCTTTTCTCTCAGGGCCGTGTCCATCTTCCGCTTTTCGGTTTCAAAAAGCGCCTTCTGCCTTTCCCCCTCCGCCCGGGCGTCTTCCCTGGCTTTGTCCATTAGCCTGATGCGCTCCTTCTCCACCTTCTGCTTCATGGTCTCCATTGTCTCCACCTTCAGGCGCTCCAGCTCCTCGATCTTATTCCGATACTGCAGCTGAAGCTCCTCGGCCTCCTCTTGCTTTTTCTCCGCCCCCTGCATGTTCCGCTCAACCGTCTGCCTGCGCCGCTCCATGACCTCTCTAACCGGCCTGTACAAGAGCCGCTGGAGTATGAAGAGCAAGACTGCGAAGTTTACAATCTGAAACAGGATGGTCCAGATGTCCAGTTTCACCTTAGCCCCTTCGCGCCGTCATCTTTACCTGGCTATCAGGTCGATGAGCGGATTGGCAAACAGGATGATGAGGGTGATCACGAAGGCGTAGATGGCGATAGACTCGATAAGTGCCATGCCCACGAACAATGTACGCATGATCTGCGCGGAAGACTCCGGTTGCCTGGCCATGGAATCGAGCCCCTGCTTGAGGGCTTCGCCCAGTGCCCTGGCCGGCCCATAGCCGCCGATGGCAATAGCCAGCGCTGCCGCAAAAACTGAAGCCACCAACACTACCGTCATGTCGCTCATCGACTCCTCCTCATCGATACTCCTCTTTTCTATTCACCGTGCCTCAGTCCTCCCGCAATGAACACGAGAGTAAGCATCCCGAAGATGAAAGCCTGTATCACGCCGATTATCAGGTGCAGAAGCTCGAAAGGCACAGGGGCCAGAAGGCCCATTACTCCGAGCAGGATGATACCCACCATCTCCCCGCTTATCATGTTGCCGAAAAGCCTGATGGCCATGGCCACGGTCCTGGTGGCCTCGGAGACCAGATGGAATGGAAGCAGCACCCACGTAGGCCGGGTGTAGTGCCGGAGGTAGCCCCTGAGCCCCTCCGTGCTTATGCCATAGGCGTGAGAGGACAGATAGGATATGATTGCAAAGGCGGCGGTCGTGTTGAGGTCCGCGGTGGGAGAGTCCAGACCGGGCACCAGCCCGGCCAGGTTGGCGAACCCTATGAAGATCCATAGGGTGCCCACCACAGGGACCACCCGCCAGGGGTCTATGGGAAGCACTTCCCTTATGGTCTCCACTATGGCGTCTATCACGGCCTCAAGGGCTTCCTGTGCGAGAGACGGCTCCGTGCTCAGCCTCCTGGTGATTAAATAGAAGGCCCCCGCGATTATAGCCATCACTATCCAGGTATCCACTACCGTGTCGGTGACACGGACAGGGCCGATGCTGAATATCACCTCGGGAAAAACCGTTATCTTTTTCATTCAGCGTTTCTCATCAGGAAGTACCACACATTGTAAGCCCCCACGGCGATGCCTAGAAGCATCAGGGTGATGGTCCAGGAGACCCCGCCGGGGAACTTTTTGTCCAGGTACCAGCCCACATAGGCCCCGGCCACTATGGGGAGGGCCAGGAGCCAGCCGCCCACCCCGATGAGATAGGCGTAATGCCAGAAACCCGCCTTTTTCCTGCCCTGGACGATGTCCCGGACGGACTTCTCTATCTTCTCGGGGAAGTCCGGCTTCACCTGGACCTTTCCATCTCCACCGATTTCTCAAGGAATGCCCTCTCCAGGCCCCGCACCAGGCTTGCATAGGCTGCCTCGGAGCGTTCCTTCCGCTTCATGGACTCCTCGATGGTCTGCTTGAGCTTCTCCGGATCCGTGTTTTCAAAGACCCCGCGGGAAGTCAGGGTTACCCTGCCATCCCGGACCAACAGCACCCCACCCTCCACAGCGAGGAAGACCTCCCGGCCCTCGACGTCGGAATAATAGCCCACCGAAGGCTGAAGCACGGTCACAAAATCCATATGCCCCCGCATCACCCCGAAGTAACCGGTTTCGTCTTCAAGCCGTATGTGCCTCACCTTCCGGGTCAGGGTCTGAAGGGGGGTTATTATCTCCACGTCAAAGGGCCTGCTGGTCATTTCCCCACCTCCTCCAGGCTGCCGACCATGAAAAACCTCTCTTCGGGGACGTCGTCCATCTCGCCGGAGAGTATGGCCTCGCAGCCGTCAAGGGTCTTGGCAAGTTCCACGTGCTTGCCTATCCGTCCGGTGAATTCCTTGGTGAGGAAGAAGGGTTGTGTGAGAAACCTCTCAAGCCTCCTGGCCCGGTGCACGACGAGCTTGTCCGCTGCAGAAAGCTCCTCGAGACCCAGCATGTTTATGATGTCCATGAGTTCCTTGTACCGGGCCAAATGCTCCTTGACGTCCTGTGAAATGTCGTAGTGGCGCTGGCCCATGTCCTCGGGGTTCAGGAGCTTGGAGTGCGAAAGCAGGGGGTCCGCCGCCGGGTAGAGCCCCTTGGCGGCAGCCTCCCGGGAAAGCACTAAGGCTGCATCCAGGTGTGGCATGACACCGGCCACAGCAGGGTCGGTCATGTCGTCGGCGGGCACGTAGACGGCCTGGACGGAGGTGATGCTTCCGCTCCGGGTGGAAACAAGCCTTTCCTGAACCTGGGCGAGTTCGGCCTCGAGGGTCGGCTGGTAGCCCACCCGCGAGGAGAGCCTGCCCAGCAACACGGAAACCTCGTTTCCCGCTTGGACAAAGCGGTAGACGTTGTCCATAAGGAAGAGGACGTCCGTGCCCACCTCATCACGGAAGAACTCTGAAATGCTTACCGCGCTAAGCGGCGTGCGAAAGCGGATGCCGGGCGATTCGCTCATCTGGCCGAACAGCAGGACGGAGTTGCCCATTATTTCCTGCCTTTGCATCTCCCGCCAGAGCTCGTGCCCCTCCCGCATTCTCTCGCCCACCCCACAGAAGACGCAGATACCCGCATGGACCTTGACCATTTTATAGATGAACTCCATGAGAAGCACGGTCTTGCCTACCCCCGCGCCTCCGAACATGCCCACTTTCCCCCCGCGAGGAAAGGGGGCCAGGAGGTCGATCATCTTGATGCCGGTCTCTACGATGCCGGAGGCCGGTACCTGAAGGCCTATGTCCGGGGGGGATTTGTGAATGGGCGCTGTTTCGGTCTTTTCCAGGGGGTTGCCCTCGTCTACGGGATTGCCGAAGACGTCAAAGGCCCTTCCCAGGCATTGCTTTGAGGTCGGAATGGAAAGCGGACGGCCCTGGGCCACGACGGTCATGCCCCTCGTGAGTCCTCCAGTAAAACCCAGGGCCAAGGCCTTTACGGAGGTTCTGCTGGTGTGGCTGTGAACCTCCATTATGGTCCGGGTTCCATCAGGGGCTTTCACCACAAGAGCCTCGTTAATCCCCGGAAGCCGGTCGCGAAAGTCCACCTCCACTATGTCACCGTGGATGGCTGAGATTATCCCCTCCATGCATCAGATGCTATCACAATATCCAGGGTTTTTGGAGTAACGCCGGCGTTATCCCGTCATCCATGGCAAGGGATGAGCACAGGGTGAGGTCGGTGACGTCCCGAGGTCTGAAGATAGGAACGTCGGCACCCCAGGTTAGTTCCGGCATAAAGTTGCGGCCTCAGTACATGCGCCGCCGATACAGCGACGCAGCGGTGGCCAGGGTAGCAAGCGCTATCACCGCCATGGGCCAGAACTGGCCGACGAGCGCATGAAACGGCGCCGCTTCCAGGAACACCTCCCTCAGTATGACCAGGAAATAGCGCATGGGATTGACCAATGTAATGTACTGCACCGTCTCGGGCATGTTAGCGATGGGCGTCATAAAGCCCGACAGAATGACCGCAGGCACCAGGAACAGAAAAGCGCCCAGCAACCCCTGCTGC
>JARRLN010000106.1 GCA_037386965.1 Nitrospirota bacterium | reverse complement strand
GCGATGGCGAGGAAAGCGCCGTCGAGGTCCGCGTCCCTCGCCCTGCGGGGGATGTGCTCGATTCTGCCGGCGGCCTTCTCCTTCTCAAGCCGCCGGGTCAGGGTGGGGCTTATCACGGCCACCCGGGCCTCGGCGGAAAGGAGGCCCAGCACCTTGCGCTCGGCCACCGTGCCGCCGCCCACCACCACGCAGCGCTTGCCCCTCAGGTCCAGGAACACGGGATAGTAGCGCCGGGGGGGCGTGGGCATGCTAGTGGCCGCGCTCTTTCTCGATATCGGCCAGGGCCTCCTCGGTCTTTTTGATGAGCTCGTGCCCCGGGAACCGCTTCTTGAGCATCTCGAGGTCCTGCTCGGCCTTCTGGTCCTCGCCCAGGTGCTTGTGGCTTACGGCCAGGCGGTACAGGACCTCGGGGGCCTTGTTGTACGCGGGGAAGTCCCGGAGCAGGCTCTCCAGCCGCCCGATGGCGCCACTGTAGGCCGACTGCCTGTAGTAGAAGTCTCCCACCATGTACTCGTGGTCCGCGATGACCTGGCGGCAGCGGTCTATCTTGAACTTCACGGACTCGCGGTAGGGGTTGCGCGGATAGATTCGGTTGAGGCTCTCAAAGGCGCCCAGGGCCCTCACGGCGGCGCCGAAGCCCCGCGCCGGCCCCTTTATCTGCGTGTAGTAGGCCATCCCTATCTGGTACTGGGCATAGGCGGCGTACTTGTGGGACGGATAGCTGTCCAGAAACTGCTGGTACTCGTCGACGGCCAGCTCCGGCTCCTCCTCCTCGACGTAGGAGTCCGCTATCCTGAGCTGGGCCAGGGGGGCGTACTTCATCTCGGTGTCCCTGCGCTTGACGTCCTCGAAGTGGCTCCTGGCCTCGTCGTAGTTCTTCTTCGACAGAAGGTGGTTGGCTTCCTCGAAGTCCTTGGCCACGTCATAAGGCGGAGGGGTCTCGGGCTTTACCGCCTTGGAGCAGCCCGCAAGGAGAAGGATTGCCAGGACGAGAAGGAGCGGCCGTTTCATACGGTATTTAAACCCGTGGGGGCGGACGGCGTCAAGGCGGCTCGGCGAGGATTGGACGGCAAAACAAGAGAGGCCGCCTTTTCTCTGAAGGGCGGCCTCCGCCGAAAAAGCCCGCCTGACCGGCGGGTCAGCAGCCCCGGGGGCTTCACCCCCCGCCCAGGCGGCCGAACAGGAGCCGGAAGAAGTCCTGCGGATTATGCTCTATGACGTTGTTCCCGCCGCAGAAGGGGCACTTCTGCTCCGTGGGTTCGCTCCCTTCCGGCAGGGCAAGCTCGAAGTCCTTCCCGCACTGAAGACAAAGAAGCGAAAACCTGGGCATCACGAGACCTCCTTTCCGGATACGCTCTTTCCCCTCCGAAGCGTCCATTATGGTAACCCCTTCCGCCAACCAAGAACAAGGGGCGCCAGGGCACCAGTGCCTCTTTTAGGATGGAGTTGACGTCTCCTGATGCATAAAAGGGGCGCTGGCGCCCACTGGTGCCCTATTCGAGCATGCTCATGATGACGCCCACCAGGGCATCCCTGTTGCCTTCGGTGACCTCGAGCATGGTGGCCCGGGCCTTTTTCTTGAGCTCTTCGATAAAGGGCGTCCCCCTCCGGGCGATGGTGGCCACCACGTGACTGCTTTTTTCCTCCGTGCCCAGGAGGCCGGCAATAAGGGAGCGGAAGGCGCCGGAGAAGCATTCCATCTTACCCACCTCGTCGACGATGACCACGGTCGCGCCGCCGAGGTCCAGGCCGCCGAGGAACTCCTCGAAGCCCTCCACGTCCACGCCGTACTTGCTCACCCGGCGGGGGCTCTGGATATCTACATGGGCGAGGACTCGCTCCCCGCCCCCGGGCAGGCCCACGAGCCTGAAACCCTTCCGCCGCCCGCCCTCACGGATTTCCTCCGTATAGAAGCCCCGGGCCTCGGGGATTTTCGCTGCGACCCGCTGGATGAGCGTGGTCTTCCCCGCCCCCGGTGCTCCCGTAATGAGGATGTTCATGAGAGGCTCTCCTTCCTTCGCGCACGGGACGCCGCGGACTGCGCAATCCCTTTCTCAGTGCCCTTCGGCACGGGAAAGCCCGGTCGCGTTACTTCCTCTTCTCAGGTTCTCAGGCGGCTTCGCTTTCCGCCCGGCAGGGGACCAGGGGCTTCTTCGACATGGCCTCCCGGCACAGTGTAAAGCAGGGCGTCCGCGGCGTCAACGCTCGAAGCGCCATGTTCTGGCAAGCAGAGGGGAGTTTCCGTCCCATATGTCTTCGGCCTCCAGGAAGACCTCCACGACGCGCGGGTCGAACATCCGGCCGGACTGTTCGGCGATAAATGCCCGGACCTTCTCCGCGGGCCAGGCGGGACGGTAGGGCCTGTCGGAGGACAGGGCGTCCCAGACGTCCACCACCGAGAAGATGCGGGCCGCCAGGGGGATGTCCTCGGCGCCAAGCCCCTGCGGATAGCCCTGTCCGTCCCATTGCTCGTGGTGGCACAGGGGGATGTCCAGAGCGGGACGAAGAAACTCGATGGGGGCCAGAAGGTCCCGGGCTATGACGGGGTGGCGCTTCATGACGGCCCACTCCTCCGCGGTGAGCTTGCCTGGCTTCAGCAGAATGTTGTCGGGCACGCCCAGCTTGCCTATGTCGTGAAGCAGCGCCCCCCAGCGCACATAGACCAGCTGGTCCTCCAGCACACCCATCAGAAGGGCTACGTGCAGGGTCACCTCCGTCACCCGCCGGGAGTGCCCCTCCGTCTCCTTGTCCCGGTAGTCCAGGGCCCGGGACCAGCCCTCGATGGTGGAGTCGTAGGCCGCCATGAGCCGCCCGTGGGCCTGCTGAAGGTCGGCAAACAGGGTGGCGTCGTCTATGGCGATGGCGGCCTGCCCGGCCACCGTCTCCAGGAAGTCTTTCCATTCCTGGTCCGGCAGAAGGGGGCTCCTGTGAAAGAGCTGAAGCACACCCTTTACCTCTCCCTTGGAGACGAGGGGCACGGCGGCGTACCCGGTGAAACCCTCCTCCCGCAGAAACTCGCGGCCCGCGGGGCAGAAGCGGGGGTCTTCCTTGGGGGACGCCGAGATGAACAGGGGCTTTCTCTCCAGGACCACCTTGCCGGCCGCGCACTGCCCCGGCCTCAGGAGCATCCGCCTTATGCCCTGGGTGAGGAACCCCTTGCCCGCCGCGTACTGCAACTGCTGCGCATGGCGGTCCAGGAGGAAAACGGCCGCGGCGTCCACCTTGAGCTGGTTCTGCAACTGCTCGATGAGGATGGCCAGGGTGACCGGGAGGTCCAGGCTGGCCGAGATGGCCATGTCTATGGAATGCACCGCCCTCAGGTAGGCCAGCTGCCGGTGTATGCGCTCCCGGTCCCTGTCCTGGCCGGTGACGTCCCTGACCGCCGAAAGCACGTGGGGCTCTCCGCCAAGAACGAGGACCACCGCCGAGACCTGCCCATGGGCGATGTTTCCATCCTTTCGCCTGAAGGTGGCCTCGAAGCTCGTCACGTATCCCTCCTTCTCGAGCCGCTCGCTCAGAAGGGACATGTCCGGCGGGTTCTCCCAGAGCCCCAGCTCCAGGGGCGTCCTTCCCAGGGCCTCCTCACGGCTATAGCCCGACATGACGGTGAAGCCGTCGTTGGCGTCCACGATGGCGCTGTCTCCCAGGCGGGTTATGGTGACCGCATCGGGCAGGGTGCGGAAGGCGGTCCGGAAACGCTCCTCGCTCTCCAGGAGGGCCTCTTCGGCCCGGCGGCGGTCCGTCAGGTCCCGGAAGACCCCGGCCACCACGCTCTGCCCCCCCATGACGGTGACGAAGGCGCTTATCTCCACCGGCACACGGGCTCCGTCGCTCCGGGCAACGACGCCCTCCACGGGGGAGCTGATGTCGCGCACGTGGGTGTGGAAAATATCCTTGTACCGCTTCGCCTCCTCCGGAGGATGGAGCATGCTCTGGTGCACGCCTCTGAGCTTCATCCGGGGGATGCCCATGAGACGCTCGGCCGCGCGGTTGGCGTCCAGGATGATGCCCGTTTCGGTATTTGCCAGAAAGACGGCATCCTGGGCGGCCTCCATGGCCGCCCGGTACTTCTCCTCCGACTCCCGCAGGGCTTCCTCCATGAGCCTCCACCGGTCTATCATGCGCCGAAGGCCCGCCCCCCCGGAGCCGGCGGTGGCGAAGCGGCGGAGAAAGAGAACAAGTCCCGCCGCCATGAGGAAGGAAACCACGGAAACGCCCACGGTCTCCATCCGGAAGAGCCCGCGGGTGGGCCCGCCCAGCCAGAAGACGCTCAGAAAGGCATTGGCCAGGACGGCCAGGGCCTCCGCCGCCACGACGGCCAGGACGATGACCTGCCAGGAGGGACGAGCCATGAGCCATCCCAGAACGCTGCCAGAGAACCGGTTCACCCGAGGGCTCTCCTCCTCTCTCCCGGCTCTCCCCCGGTGGCCACGGGGCACGACCCCGCACACACTATCAGATACAGTGAGTTCACGGAAGACATGCAAGCCGAACGTGCAAGCGGCTCTTCGGCGCACCTTCCGGGGCCGGGTTTTTGTATATCTCTCGACACATATTCTATACGCAGAACGGTGGTGGGGATGTGCGAGGACGCACACAAAAAGGCGGGATGCCGCCCGGGGCCCTCAGCCCTGAAGAAGGATGTCCAGGAGGCGGTCCAGCTCCTCCAGGCTGTAGTAGTCTATCTCTATGCTTCCCTTCTTGCCCCGGTGCTTGACGCGCACCTTGGTGGCCAGGCTCCTGACCAGCTTCTCCTCCAGGGCGGCGAGGTCCGGGTCCCTGGGGCGGGGGGCCTTCCGGGGCTTCTTGTCCTTCCTGGCGGCAAGCGCCTCCGTCTCGCGCACGCTGAGCCCGCGGGCGACAACCTTGCGGGCGGCGGCCAGCATCTCCTGCTTGCTCGAAAGGGACAGGAGTGCGCGGGCGTGGCCCATGGAGAGTGTGCCCGCGTCCACGAGGTCCTTGACCTCGTCGGGGAGGCCGAGGAGCCGCAGGTAGTTGGCCACCGTGGCCCGTTCCTTGCCGACCTTCCCGGCAACCTGCTCCTGGGTGAGGCCGAACTGCTTGCCCAGCCTCTGGAAGGCGCGGGCCGTCTCCAGGGGGGAAAGGTCCTCTCGCTGGATGTTCTCGATGAGGGCTATCTCCAGGGCGTCCTCGGAGGAGACCTGTTTGACGATGGCCGGGAGCTTCTTGAGGCCGGCAAGCTGCGCGGCACGGAACCGCCTCTCGCCGGCGATAAGGGTGAGAGAGCCGTCCGGCCCCCGGGTGAGCAGGACCGGCTGAAGCACGCCCTTCTCCTTGATGGAGGCGGCCAGCTCCTTGAGGGACTCGTCCCGGAACACCGTCCGGGGCTGAGCCGCCCCTCGGGCGATGCGCCCTACCTCCACCTCCACGACCTCCTCCCCCTTGCCGGGGATCAGTGCATCAAGCCCTTTGCCTAACGCCGTTTTCATGGAGCAACTCCTTCGCAAGAGACAGGTAGCTCTGGGCCCCCCGCGAACGGGCGTCGTACAGAAGGGCCGGCTGCCCGTGGCTGGGGGCTTCGGCCAGGGTGACGTTGCGGGGGATGACGGTCTCGTACACCTTCCGGCCGAAGTGCCTCCTCAGCTCCTCGGCCACCTGCCGGGTCAGTATATTGCGGCTGTCGAACATGGTCAACAGTATGCCTTCTATCTCCAGGGAGGGGTTGAAGGAGTTTCGGACCAGCTTCAGGGTCCTGGTCAGAAGCCCCAGCCCCTCCAGGGCGAAGTACTCGCACTGCATGGGCACCAGCACGCTCTGGGCGGCCACCAGGGCATTGAGCGTGAGGAGCCCCAGCGCCGGGGGACAGTCCACCAGGACGAACCGGTAGCGCTCCCTGACGGGCTCCAGCCTCTTGAGGAGAACCCGCTCCCTGTCCTCCCGCTCCACAAGCTCTATCTCCACGGCCAGCAGGTCCACCGTGGCCGGCACCAGCGAGAGCCCCTCGATGCCCGTGGGCCGGATGGCCTCGGCCAGGTCCATCCCCCGGGAGTAGACGTCATAGAGGCCGTGGCCGTGCTCCACGCCCAGGCTCGTGGTGGAGTTGCCCTGGGGGTCGGTGTCCACGACGAGGATTTCCTGCCCCGCCAGGGCCAGTGCCGTGGCCAGGTTCACGGCGGTGGTAGTCTTGCCCACCCCGCCCTTCTGGTTCGCTATGGCTATGACCTTCCCCACCTCTGTCCCGCTATCTCCCGAAAAGGACCGCTTTTACCTTGCCCGATGGGTCATGGGTAACGGCGCCGTCCGGGGGCCGGATGGCCTTTGAGATGCGGGCCCGCGGGACGGCAGCCGTGCATGCGCCCGCCGCAACCCTCCGCTTGGCTATGCCGCTGACTTCCCCCAGGTGACGGGCCCTCCTCAGGCGTCGGGCCGGAAAGAAAGCGCCTCGGTAAACCGGCCCGGCAATAGAAATATAATACACCATCAACAAAGCGAAATGGGGGGGACCAGTCCCCCTTTTAAACTTCCATCCAGCCGCGGTTGGTTCCGGAGCTGTCCCCCGGGTAAA
>JARRLN010000105.1 GCA_037386965.1 Nitrospirota bacterium | reverse complement strand
CCTTGACTTCTGGCTCTAAACGGTTTTATTATTAACATTTACGGGGCGTAGCGCAGCCTGGTAGCGCGCACGGTTCGGGACCGTGAAGTCGGAGGTTCAAATCCTCTCGCCCCGACCAGCATACAGGCTTCTTGCTCTTTCTCCCCGGAGAGAGGGCTTTTTCGGACAAACGAAAAAACCATGGGAGGCTCACACGTGAACGTCTACGAAAACATCGTCATCTATGACGCCTCACTCGCCGACGAGGCGGTGGAAGGCCAGCTTGAGAGGGTCAGGGACATCGTTGCAGAGGCCGGCGGCGAGGTCCTCAGGGCCGACCCCTGGGGCAGAAGAAAGCTCGCCTACGAGATAAACAAGCACGCCCGGGGCAATTACGTCCTCTTGCTCTTCCGGGCGCCCGCCGAGACCGTCAAGCGGCTGGAGGACCACTTCAAGGTGACCGACGCCGTGGTGAAGTACATGGTGGTCAAGCTCGAGAAAAAGCAGCGGGAGCACGCCCTGCGGGCCCTGGAGGCGGAAGCGGCCCAGGCCGCCACGGCCCAGGCGGAAGAGGCGGAGGCCGCCTCACCGCCCGCCGAGAGCGCCGCCGCGCCGGAGACGGCGGAGGGGCAGTAGCATGTACAACCGCGTCATCATGGTGGGCAACCTCACCAAGGACCCGGAGCTGAGGTACACCCCCCAGGGAACGCCCATCTCCACCCTCCGGCTCGCCGTGAACAACCGCTACCGCTCCGGCGAGGAGATGAAGGAGGACACCCTCTTCATCGACGTGGTGGTCTGGGGCAAGCAGGCCGAGACCACCAGCCAGTACCTGAGCAAGGGGCGCTCCGTGCTGGTGGAAGGACGCCTCCAGGAGCGCCGCTGGGAGTCCGACGGGCAGCAGCGGAGCAAGATGGAGATAGTGGCCCAGACCGTGCGGTTCCTGGGCGGGGGACGCAGGGAAGAAGGCGGCGGCAGCCAGAGGGGCGGCGGAGGCCGGGCGCCCGACGAGACGACGGACATCGAACCTTTCTGAATAAAGAGGAGGAAGCACTGTGCAGCCCAGGAGATATCACAGAAGGCGGAAGTTCTGCCGGTTTTGCGCCGACAAGGTGGAGTTCATAGACTACAAGGACGTCCGCACCCTGAGGCACTACCTCACCGACAGGGGCAAGATACTTCCCCGGAGGGTCACGGGCAACTGCGCCGGCCACCAGAGGGAGCTGACCACGGCCATCAAGCGCGGCAGGAACATCGCCTTGCTGTCCTTCCTGGAGAAGTAGTGCGCATTCCGCGCACCTGGATAAAACCCATGGCGCGGCGCATCGCCGAGACCCTGCTCAGCGAGGAGCTCATCGTGCCCGACATCTCCCGCCAGAAGCTCCAGGAGGAGCTGGAACGGATAATCTTCGAGGAGCTTTCCGTGGAGGACCGCATCAACGACGAGGTCAGGGAGATACTGAAGAAGTACGAGGCGGAGTTCGCCAGCGGCCGGGCCGATTACCGCAAGATGTTCGACCTGACCAAGAGGCAGCTCGTCAAGGAGAAAGGGGTCATCATATGATGCTCTCGGACGAGAAGGTCACCCACATGAGCCACGTCATCCTCCAGGAGCTCCTCGAAAAGGACATCGTCGACATCACCGAGGACGAGAGCGTGGTCAGGCGGGCCATCAAGCGGGCCATCCAGATGCAGATGCACATCGGCGAGGAGATGGACGCCGCCGTCCGGAGGAAGATAGCCTCCCTCTCCCGCCACGTCCCGGAGGGAAGCCCCGAGTGGGAGACCCTCTACCAGAAGTACTTCCGCGAAGAGCAGGTCAGGCACGGCCTGCCGGTAGAGTAACACCCTCTCCCCTCCGACAGTCCTCCCGCGGGCCGCGCCGCAGGTCCGCCGCATGAACCGCGGGCCGGAGGGCGGACGGAGGTCTTCCTGCCCTTCTGCAATTTGTCCGCCACCTCCCAGAGCCTTCGGCACATCCTGAACCCATAGCCCGTTAGGGCGTTGGGGTTCGCCCATGCGCCCTACCGGACTGAAAGGCGGCGAATGTGCGAAATCGGCAAAATTATAAGCTGCGCCGCACGCGCTCTGGCGCCTCGCGGGGCTGCCCCCCGCCTGCTTCACCACTTCTTCCCCGAACTCCGGGGTTTTTTGCACGCCATGTGGAAACCGGAACGGATGTGATAGTATTTAGAAAGAACACCTTTTGCGGCGAAGATGCTTAAGGAGCTGAGTCCAAAAAGGAAGTTCGCCCTGATGCTTGTGGCCGTCTACGCCGTATCCCTGCCGATTGTCTCCGGAGGAGCGTATGTCATCCTGAAGAGAAACGCCGTCAGGGACGCTTACAACATGGGGAGGGTCCACCTCTCCACCATAGGGGCCATAAAATACTACGTCGCGCACGACCTGAGACCCGTGCTGTACGAGGAGATACCGGGCAGGTTCATCCTGCAGGGCATGTCCAGGTCTTACGTGGCGGGGGAAATCGCCCGCAGGATACACCGGGAGGACCCCGACTATGTATATAAAAACGCGTCGCTTAATCCCAGGAACCCTCAGGATGCCGCCGATGACTTCGAGGTCAAAATAATAAACACGTTCATAGCGGACAGGAAGCTCAGGGAATGGAAGGGGTTCAGGACGAGGCAGGACGGCGAATATTACGTAATCGCAAGGCCCGGCGAACCGTTCGAAGAGAGCTGCCTTTACTGCCACGGCGACCCCGCCGACGCCCCTCCGGAGCTGATTAAGAGATACGGCTCCACCGCGGGCTTCGGCATGAAGGTCGGCCAGCTGGCCGATGCACGGTTCATATACATTCCCATAAGCGTGCCCCTCGCCTCGGCGAGGAAGGCGGTGGCGGTGTTCATCGGTTTCTACACGCTGTTTTTCGCCGTTATCCTCTTCATTATCAACATGCGTTTCAGGGGGCTTTACAGCCGGATAGATTCGGACAAGAGAAAGATAGACTCCATCAACACCGACCTGTCGGAGCTGAACCAGCAGCTCGAGGCCCTGGTGGCCGAAAGGACGATGAGCCTGATGGCACTGACCGTCGCCGACAAGGTCAGGAACCCGGCCACCGTCATAGCGTGGACGTGCAAGCGGCTGCTCGAGAAGGAGAGGGTCCCGGAGAAATTCGGCGAGGACATCCAGGACGTCATCGGCGAATCGGGAAAGCTGGAAGCCATAGTGAGGGACTTCGAGCTTCTCAGCAAGAGCAGGCAGTCCGTGTTCAGTTTCGAGGACATCAACACGGTCGTCAAGGCCATCGCTCCCCTCGTGGAAAAAGAGGCCGCCGAAAAGGGGCTTCACCTCGCCATGAACCTCCCGGAGCGGCCCCTGAAGATAAACCTTCAGAAAAACCTCCTAAGGGTGGCGATACTGCACGTCATAAGAAACGCCATCGACGCCACGCCGGAAGGGGGAACGATAACCGTTACGACCTCGGGCGACAAGGACAGCGTTGTACTGGCCGTTTCCGACACCGGCGCGGGAATACCGAAGGCGGACGTGGAGAAGATATTCGACCCGTTCTTCAGCACCAAGCGGTTGAGGTACGGCCTGGGGCTGCCCATGGTAAAGCAGATAGTTTCGGAGCACTTCGGGGAGATAGAGGTGCAGAGCGAGCCCGGAAAGGGCACCACGCTGAGGATGGTATTCCCGGTCAGATGGATGGAGAGGCCCGCGGCCTGAAAAAGTCTCCCTCTCGCCGGACGGTCAGCCTCTCTCCGGCACCCCCGGCTGAGCCGCCTTCTTTGAGCCCTCCTTTCTGAGCTTCTTGCCCTGGTGGCAAGGCCTTTCCCTTCTGCGCACGCCCGGCCTGTGCATGCATATTTTCCCTTAAGGGCATTGTATATTTTCCTGAAGAGCGCTAACATAAAGATGAACCTGCCGCGTCTCGCTCTGGGGAGGTCGGGTCAATGGGCGATTTCTATGTCGTGGGCATAGGGGCCTCGGCCGGGGGGCTGGGGGCCCTGGAGCGCTTCTTCGGGCACGTCCCCTCCGAAGACAGGGCGGCCTACGTGGTTGTGCAGCACCTGGCCCGGGGGAAGGAGAGCATCATGGACAGCATCCTCCAGAAGTACACGGCCATGCCCGTGGCCCAGGCCAGGGACGGGATGAAGGTAGAGCCCGACCACGTCTACCTGAACCCCCCGGACAGGGAGCTGGAGATAAAGGACGGCGTGCTCTACCTCTTTCCCCCGGTGGAGGGAGATGGACGCCCGCCCCAACCCATAGACCGCTTTCTCCGCTCGCTGGCCGCGGACATGAAGGACTTCGCCATAGGGGTCATCCTCTCCGGCGCCGGGACGGACGGCACCCTGGGGATGCGGGCGGTCAAGGGCGAGGGGGGCTTCACCGTGGTTCAGGACCCCCGTGAGGCCGAGTACGACGGGATGCCCCGGAGCGCCGTGGACACCGGGCTGGTGGACGAGGTGCTCCCCGTGGAGCAGATACCGGGGAAGATACTGGAGTTCATCGGCCGGCATGCCGCCCTGAGGGAAGAAAGAGCTATCCCCGAGGAGGCCTTCCGGGCGGCGGCCCGCAAGGCTTTCATGCTCGTGGAGAAGGCCACGGGCCACGACTTCACCCATTACAAGGAGGGCACCGTGCGCCGAAGGATGGCCCGCCGGATGGCCATCAACCGGGTGGACGACCCGGAGGAGTACGTCCGGCTCCTCCAGGGCAAGCCCGAGGAAGTAAACGCCCTCTTTCAGGACATGCTCATCGGCGTTACGAACTTTTTCCGCGACCGGCTGGCCTTCGAAGCCCTGGAGAAGAAGGTCCTCCCGGCGATATTGAAAGGGCGCTCCCCCGACAACCCCGTCCGGATTTGGGTGCCGGGGTGCTCCACCGGGGAGGAGGCATACTCCATAGCCATGGTCATGCTGGACGCAATGGAGCGGATGAACGTGCACGTTCCGCTTCAGGTCTTCGGCACGGACGTCGACCCGGAGGCCATCGAGCACGCCCGCACGGGACGGTATTCGGAGAACATCGCCCAGGACGTGGGACCGGAAAGGTTGAAGACGTACTTCAGCAAGGAGAACGAGGAGTGGCAGGTGAAGAGCCACCTGAGGGAAAAGGCGGTCTTCGCCGTGCAGAACCTCTCGAAGGACCCCCCTTTCTCGCAGCTTGACCTGATAAGCTGCCGGAACGTCCTTATATACATGGACGAGGAGCTTCAGGGAAAGCTGATGCTCATCTTCCACTACAGCCTGAAGAAGGGCGGCTTCCTGTGGCTGGGGACCTCGGAGACGGTGGGCTCCAATACCGACCTCTTCGCCCCCGTGGACGTCAAGCAGAAGATATTCCGGCGGAGGGAGGCCCCCGGGGGTGTGCATGCCTATCCCCTGGAGATGTTCGGAAGGGCCGAGGAGAGGGCCAGGGCCAGGATGCCGGAGTTCCGGGGAGAAAAGCCCGTAAAGAGAATGGCGCGCATGGCCGAGACGGCCATCCTGGAGCACCTGGCGCCGGCCTCCGTGCTGGTGAACGAAAGGCACCAGGCCTTGTACTTCCACGGCGAGACGGAGTGGTTCCTCTCCCCGCCCAGGGGAGAGGCGGCCTACGACGTCCTGAAGATGGCCAGGAAGGGCGTGGACATGAAGCTGGCCACGGCGCTTCACCGGGCCCAGACCAAGGGGGAGACGGTGGTGAGCGAGGGCCTGGAGGCCAGAAGGGACGGCATGAGCCTCACCTTCGACCTCGTGGTCAAGCCCCTCCGGGAGCCCGAGAGCCTGGAGGGCACCTACCTCGTCGCCTTCCGCCTCCGGGGAAAGCCGGAACGCACGGAGGAGAAGGAAAAGAGGGAAAGGGAGCAGAAAGCGCCCGTGCCGGAGGCCGACCGCGAGCGCGTGGCGGAGCTCGAAAAGGAGCTTCAGGGCACGCGGGAGTACCTGCAGAGCACCGTGGAGGAGCTGGAGGCCTCCAACGAGGAGCTCCGGTCGGCCAACGAGGAGCTTCAGAGCATGAACGAGGAACTGCAAAGCACCAACGAGGAGCTGGAGACGGCCAAGGAGGAGATGCAGTCGCAGAACGAGGAGATGGACTCGCTGAACGCCGAGCTGGAGAGCAAGGTCAACGACATCTCGGAGGCCAACAGCGACCTGCAAAACCTGCTGAAGAGCACGGAGCTGGGCGTGGTCTTTCTTGACGCCGACTTCCGCATCAAGCGCTTCACGCCGGCGGCCACGGCTGTTTTGAGCCTTATCGCCTCGGATGTGGGCCGCCCCCTGGGGGACCTGAAATCGAAGATCGTGGACAACAGGCTCGTCGAGAAGGCCCGCCGGGTGCTGGACACGCTGGAGAAGTACGAGGAGCAGGTGCAGACCGAGGAGGGGGAGTGGTACGGGATGCGCATCACGCCCTACCGGACGGTGGAAAACGTGATAGACGGCGTGGTGCTGACCTTCGTGCACATCACCCACGTAAAGAAGGCCGAGCAGGAGGCCCAGGAGGCCCGGGCGGTGGCCGAGGGCATCGTGGAGACGATACGGGAGCCCCTTCTGCTGCTGGATGGAGACCTCACGGTGCGGTCGGCCAACCCAGCCTTCTACAGAATGTTCCATACCAGCCCGAAGAAGACCAGAGGCAAGAACGTCTGCGAGCTGGGCGACAGGCAGTGGGACACGCCGGAGCTGAGAACCCGCAAGGACCATCCCGTTGAGGACTTCAGGGTGCAATACGATTTTCCGGAGACGGGGCGCAGGACAATGCTCCTGAACGCCCGGAAGGTGCATGTGAAGGGCCGGGAGGCGGGGCTTATCCTCCTGGCCTTCCAGGAGGTGACGGGGGAGCACGCGCAATAGGGGGAACGAGGGGAGTTTATGGCGGATAACAGACATGAAAACAAGAAATTGAGGGAGAAGGCGGAGGAGCGGGTGCACCGGGGGTCCGCAAGAGGAATTCCCAAGAAACTCGCTTTCGAGGAAAGGGCCAGGGTTCTTCATGAGCTGGAGGTCTACCAGGCGGAGCTCGAGATACAGAACGAGGAGCTGAGGCGCGCCCAGGCGGTGCTGACCGAGTCCCGGGGGAAGTACAGGGACCTTTACGACGACGCCCCGGTGGGCTACGCCACCCTGGACGAGCGGGGCGTCATACGGGAATGCAACCGCACCCTTTCGGACTGGGTGGGGGTGCCCGGGAAGCAGATGGCGGGAAGGCCGCTTTACGTCTTCGCCAAGGAGGGAGACGGCGACTACATCTACCGGCACCTGCGCAGGGTCGCCCAGAGCCGGGGGCACGAGACCGTGGAGGCCACCCTCCGGGGAAAGGGGGGCAGTCCCCGGGTCATGCTTCTGGACACCCTGTGGCGCGACGACAAGAACGGGTACGGTTCGCTCCGGACGGCAATCATGGACGTCACCGGGCAGAAGGAGACCCAGGAGGAGCTGAGCCAGTTGCGCGAGAGGCTCTATCACACCGAGAAGATGGAAGCACTGGGGCAGTTCGCGGGGCGGGTGGCCCACGATTTCAGCAACCGGGCGGCGGCCATCATCAACTTTGCCGGTTTCCTGACGATGAAGATGGAGCCGGAGGACCCCATGAGGACCTATGTCGAGCAGATACTCTCCTCCGCCTCCGAAGCCGGGAAACTGGCCCAGAGCCTCCTGGCCTTCGGCAGGAGGGAGCCCACCGAGCCGCGCGCCGTGGACCTCAACGAGGTGGTCTGCGACGCGGCGAAGCTGCTCCGCGGCATCCTGAGCGAGGACGTCGCCCTGGACACGGACCTTTGGGAGGAGCCCCTCGCCCTGCTCTCGGACCCGGGACAGATAGAGGGCATCATCATGAACGTGGCCGCCAACGCCTCCGACGCCATGCCCCGCGGGGGACGCATGCTCATCCGGACAGCCCGCGTGCGGAGGGACGACCCCTTCGTCAGGGCCCACGGCGGGGGCGGCGAGGGATGGTACGCCGTCCTCTCCGTCCTAGACACCGGCACGGGAATGGAAGAGGCGGTGCGGGAGAGGATGTTCGAGCCCTATTTCACGACCAAGGGGGGACGGGGCACCGGGCTGGGGCTTTCCATCGTCTATGCGGGGGTCAAGGAGCTCGGGGGGTTCGCCCACGTGGAAAGCGAGCCGGGGCGGGGGACCTCGGTGAACGTCTACCTGCCCTTGACGGCCTCGGAACCGGAGGCGGAGACGCACGAGGAAGAGCTTGCCGGGGGGACGGAGACGGTGCTTCTGGCCGAGGACGACGCGCAGGTGCGGGCCAGCCTGGCCGTGCTTCTGAGGGAGGCGGGCTACACCGTGCTGGAGGCCGCGGACGGCGGGGACGCCCTCAGGAAGTTCCTCACCCACAGGGAAGAGACAGGGCTTCTGCTCCTGGACGTCATGCTCCCGCGGATGAACGGCAAGGAAATCTACGACGCCGTCTCGCGGATACGGCCCGACATCAAGGCCCTCTTTCTGAGCGGCTATCCCGCCGACATCCTGAGAGAGGGAAAGACCATACCCGTGCCCGAGGAGAGGTTCCTTTACAAGCCCGTGGCGCCGGCGGCGCTTCTGAAGAAGATGCGGCAGGTGCTTGACGCGGGGGCCTGAGAGGCCCGTGCTTACTGCGGCGCCCTCCCTCGCTCTGTTAGAATAAGTATATGGATTATTTTGTCGTCGAAGCCGGTCCGGAGGACATCCGCAGGGAGAAGGAGAAGGCGCGGAAGCTCAGGAGCACGCGGTGGTGGAAGGAGAAGCTCGCCCGCGGCACCTGCCATTACTGCGGAGGGAAAGTAGCCCCCGGGGAGCTGACCATGGAGCACGTGGTGCCCCTGGTGCGGGGCGGCCTCTCCCGGAAGAACAACCTCGTGACGGCCTGCAAGGACTGTAACAGCAAGAAGAAGTACATGCTCCCCATGGAGTGGGACCAATACATGAAGAAGCTCCGGGGGGAGTAAGACGCGCTCCGCTTGATCGAACCCGCGCACGCGGTCTTGCCGCCCATGATTGAGATACGATACAAGGCGATTGGATTGATCCATTCCCCGTTCAAGGAACCCCGGGGGACGCCCATTCAGCCAACGGGCGCCCGGGGCGTCGATGGAAAAGTCGAAGTGTTTCCGCAATATGCCGAGGGCTTGAAAGACCTGGAAGGGTTTTCCCACATCATTTTGATTTACCACTTCCATTTATCCAAGGGGCCGGCCCTGACGGTAAAGCCCTATCTGGATACCGAAGTCCACGGGGTCTTCGCGACACGCAGCCCCAGCAGGCCGAACCCGATAGGCATTTCGGTCGTGCGCCTTCTCGGCATCGAAGGCAACACGGTGCATATCCGGGACATCGATGCCGTGGACGGGACCCCCCTTCTGGACATAAAGCCTTATGTCCCGCAAGTCGACACGAGGGAAGCGGCGAAAATAGGATGGCTCCAGAAGAACGTCCACAAGCTTCCCGCCGCCCGGGACGACGGCAGGTTCGAACAATGATGTTTGGGGATTAGGATGCCGTGCGCGCTTCTGCATCGGCATGCCACGTCTTCCGATGGACCGCCGCGCATCGCCGGAATGACGATATGGGAACGCATCGAGACCGGTCGCTCGTTTATTTCATAATCTCTTCACAATCGGCGAGTACACTTTTTCATAATGCTGCGCATTATCATTGCCTTGTTGGCTTTCGCAGTAGCCGTTCAGAATACCTGCCCGTACGGATACGCGGGCAAGACGGCCGTTGCGGCGCCTCGTGTGCACACCTGCCCACTGAAGGACCACCAACCCGTAAGGTCCGGTGCGCACAATGACGTCAACACGCATTCCCCCCATGTCAACGGTCCCTTCGTCTTTATCTCCGTTTTGGACGGCGGAGCTTTTATGGCCTGCGGGCCAGC
>JARRLN010000104.1 GCA_037386965.1 Nitrospirota bacterium | reverse complement strand
TGCTGGCCGTCACGGTGACCGGGCGGTTCGTCCTGGCAGGGGCGGCGGCCATTGCCGTGGCACTCCTGGCGCGGCTCGTCTCGCTGGCGGTCCCCTCCGTCGTGCTGAGGCCCGTGGAACTCGGCCCGGGGGCCCTGAAAATCCTCACCTGGGGAGGCCTGCGCGGCGGCATAGCGGTGGCCCTGGCCCTTTCGCTTCCGCCGGGGTTTGAGAGGTCGGTCATCATGACCATGACATACGCGGTGGTGGCCTTTTCCATCCTCGTCCAGGGCCTCACCCTCAAGTACCTGCTGAAGCCAGCTTCGTAAGAACCTGTCTCAAAATTGCTTCCGGCTCAGCCCCGAAGAGTCTTGGGACTTTTCGGGGACCCCTGGCCGAAAGCGGCCTAAATGGCGGCATACGGCATCCTGAAGGGAAAATCGTCCTCAACGCAGGTGTTGATTCCTGATGCTCGCCCCTCTCACCGCTTCTTCTTCCGCAAAGTTCACGACGTCCAGACGAAGCCTATACCCACTAATATCATGAAGATTCCAAAAGGGATGTTATAACCTCGAAGATCGAAGTCATTTTGATATATGAAACTGTGGATTATAGGGATCTGAATAATCTTCAAGCCAACCAATATCAGCAAAATGCCGAGTGCGATTGCTGCCATTTTATCCGTCGCACTGCGGCCTATCCTTACACCCAGCCCCTATCGAGAGTCCTGTACTGGATGGCCTCGGAGACGTGGTGGGTGAGAATGTCCTCCGCGCCCTCCAGGTCCGCGATGCTCCGGGAGAGCTTGAGCACCCGGGTGTAGGCCCGGGCGGAGAGGCCTAGCTTGTGCATGGCCATCTCCAGGAGCTCGTGGGCCTCCTGCCTCAGGCGGCAGTGCTTCTTCACGTGGCGGGTGCGCATGCGGCTGTTGCTGAAGACGCTCGTGCCCCCGTACCTCTCAAGCTGCCTCTCCCGGGCCCGGATGACCCTTTCCCTCACCGCCCGGGAGGGCTCTCCGGCGTATTCCGCCGAAAGCTCCTTGTAGGGGACGGCGGGCACCTCGATATGGATGTCGAAGCGGTCCATCAGGGGGCCGGAGACCCTGGTGCGGTAACGGTGTATGGCGCTGGCCGAGCAGGTGCACTGGTGCCGGGGGTCCCCAAAATACCCGCAGGGGCAGGGGTTCATGGCGGCAACCAGCATGAACCCCGCGGGATAGGTCACGCTGGCCACGGCCCGGGAGACCGTGACCACGCCGTCTTCTATGGGCTGCCTCAGCACCTCCAGGACGCTCCGCTTGAACTCCGGAAGCTCGTCCAGAAACAGCACCCCGTTATGCGAGAGGCTCACCTCCCCCGGCCGCGGGTTCTGCCCGCCGCCGATGAGGGCCACGTCGCTTATGGTGTGGTGCGGGGAGCGAAAGGGCCTCCGGGCGATGACCGCCCCGTCGGCCGGGCGCATGCCGCCAGCCACGCTGTGGATGCGGGTGGTCTCCAGGGCCTCGGTGAAGCTGATGGGCGGAAGGACGGTGGGGAGGCGCTTGCTGAGCATGGTCTTGCCCGAGCCCGGCGGGCCTATCATGAGGACGTTGTGCCCTCCTGCGGCGGCCACCTCCAGGGCGCGCTTGGCGTGCTCCTGCCCCTTGACGTCGGAGAAGTCCTCCTCGTAGACCGAGTTCTCGGCCATCACCTCGGCCAGCGAGACCACGGTCCTCTCAATGCTCCCGCTTCCGCGGAGATACTCTATCACCTCCGGCAGGCTCCCGGCGCCGTAGACCTCCACGCCCTCCACCACGGCGGCCTCCCGGGCGTTGGCCCCGGGAAGGATGAGCTTCTTTTCCTCCTTCTGGGCCAGAAGCGCCATGGATAGCGCTCCCCGCACCGGTTTGAGCGCGCCGTCCAGGGACAGCTCCCCGGTGAAGAGAAACCCGTCCATGGCCACGAGGGGGATGGCCCCCTCCGCGGCGGCCAGGCCCACGGCGATGGGCAGGTCGAAGGCCGAGCCCTCTTTCCTCAGGTCGGCGGGGGCAAGGTTTACGGTGACGGGCTTCAGGGGGAAGTTGAACCCCACGTTCTTCAGTGCCGCCTTCACCCTGTCACGGCTCTCCTTCACCGCGGCATCGGGGAGGCCCACCATGGAGAAATGGGGCAGGCCCCGCTGAGCGATGTCCACCTCCACCTCCACCGAAAGGGCGTCAATCCCCATGAGGGCCGCGCTCAGGACCTTGGCCAGCATGGGGCTGATTATATTGGCAAGGCCACGGAAATGGCAAGGGTTGAAGGGCCGATAACGATGAGAATCATCCGTCCCCGAAACAGCTTTTGGTCGTCAGTCCGGTATTCAGACGGCCACCTGCGTCGTTCAACCCAGATGTAACTCAGGAGGCCTTTCTAAAACAAAAGACAGAATTTCGCAGCTCCAATATCGTTTACTCCCCGTCCCACTGAAGCCCCACGCGGTAGAGGCGTCCCGCCAGGGCCTCCTCGCTCCAGCGGACCGCGGCCGCCCGGGATGCATGCTCCGTGCCCTCTATGGTTGCCTGAAGCCTGTCGCCGGGCTCACACTCCTGCATGGAATACATGCAGAAGCCCGAAGAAGACACATTCAGGGTCATGCCGAACTGCCGGCGCTCGTCGGGCTTTCTTTCCATATGGTAGATGACCTTGTGCGATTCCGTCCTGCGCGATTCCTTTCTCTTTTTCACCGTAAAAGTCCCTCCCCGTCTTCATCGATAAGCCGCACGCGCTTCGTAAGGACTGTGGTATCGAGACCTCCCCCATGAAGACACGGCCGTCGCAAGCGCAACCTAAAATTTCATACTACCACGACTTTGTAAGCCGGTAAAGGCAAAAACTCTCCACCCTTGCTTTCGCCCATCCGGGAGAGGTAGATTAAGGAAGACTCTTCGCAAACGGGAGGGAAACGACGCGCATGTCCCAGCACCTGAAGGCCGACCTCGCCTACGATGTACGCACCGTTTTGGGGTTTCTCATCATCCTCGCAGGCGTCCTCGGGGGGCTTTATCTGGGGTGGTGGTTCTTCGCCCAGGGCGATGTGGTTCAGATCATCCATGACGTAAAGATGCGTTTTCCCTCCTGGGCCTGGCTGGCCTTCCGGGTGGGTTTCTCCCTTCTTTTCTGGCTCATCTTCATCGGGGTCTTCGTGGCCCTGGGCCTCGTGGTCCTGTCCGGACGCAGGCGGTAGGCCCACCACCGGAGGATGCCTAGCGGCTGGCGCTGTTCAGTACGCTCCCCAGGGTTTTCCTGAGAACATCATAGTCCACCGGCTTCACCAGGAATGCCCACGGGGAGACGGCGGACGCCCTTTTCCGGGTTGCCTCGTCCGAATAGCCGGTTACGAAGATGACCGGGATATCCGCCTCCTGCCGTATGCGCGCCGCCAGGTCTATGCCGCCCTCCTTGCCTTCCCCCAGGTTGATGTCCATGAGCAGCACCTCCGGACGCTCTCGCTCCAAAGCAGCCATGGCCTGCTCCGGCGAAACCGCAAGCTCGCACTCTCCGTATCCCCACACATCGACGAGATTGCAGAAGCTCAGGCCCGTTATGGCCTCGTCCTCCACCACCAGGACCCTCCTCCTGCTCGGCGCGTTAGCCACACGCCCCCTTTCCCCTCCCCTCAGAGCCGGGCTTGTCCCCGGGCACCCGGGACTATAACAGATAATGGCCCCGCGCCGCCACGGAAAAAATCTTCCTCCCCCGGTGACAAAAAGTGTCAATATTGTGTATTTTCTTCACCTGTACAGCACCTAATATGCCTATAAATCAACACCTTCCCTTCTGGCAGAAAGCTTGCTATGCTTTGGGCGAGAGCGGAAACGCTTGGGCCTGAGAGGATGCGCTCATGGCAGCCGAGGAGGAGCGTATGAGGGACGACGAGCTCAGGGAATGGTCCAGGGACATATACAGGGAGCTCAAGACCTACGAGTACTTGTCCTGCAAGATCCTGGACCGGTGCTGCCGGGCTGCTCTGGGCGGAGGCATCGAGCTTCTGTGCTACGAGGACCCCGTCCTCATGATCAAGTACAGGCTGAGGCTCAACTTCTGCCCCGAGTGTGGCAGGAAACTGGACGACTGAGGCCGTAAGCAGGGAAACGGCCTTCTTTTCTGGAGGGCTCCGCGCTGCCCGAGCCCGCTTGCCGGGGGTTTTGTTTCCCTTCTTCTTCTATGTTTTTCTGATTCTTTTAGTAGCGGATAGTAGGGGCCGCTCATAAGTTGGCTTTCCTCTTAAGTCCGCGTCGTTAAAGCATTTTTTCATGTTGGTATTTTCGTTCGAAATGTAGTATTATTACTGACCGGCCGGGGGAGAAGAGGGGACGGGCCGGAGCTCAAGAACTTGCTGACAATCTTTTCGATACGTTCTTGCCATGCTTCTCAACGGGTGCGGCATGGGCGAGAAATATGTCCGATTTATTAACACTCTATTAACAATATGTTGGTAAATTGCGCATGCATTCCGACGACATCTGGCCCAGAAGTCTCGACCTCATCCGGCAAGAAGTGGGCGAGAACATCTTCGACCTCTGGTTCAGTCCCATCCGTCTCCTTCAGATAAAGGAGGGGACGGCCGTCCTGGAAGTGCCCAACCGGTTCTTCAAGGAGTGGATAGAGGACTACCACCCCACGCTGGTCACCGACGCCCTGGAGCGGGTGACCTCCACTCGCCTGGGCGTCCGCTACCGGGTCTCGGGCAACGAGGACGCCGCCCTGAAGCGGGCGGACGCCCGCATGCGGAGCCGAAAGAGCAAGCTCGCCCGGAAGGGCATCTACCTCAACCCGCGCTACACGTTCGAGAGCTTCGTCACCGGGCCCTCCAACCAGTTCGCCCACGCGGCGGCCATGGCGGTCTCGGAGACCCCGGGGCGGGTGTACAACCCCCTTTTCATTTACGGGGGCGTCGGGCTGGGCAAGACCCACCTCATCACCGCCGTGGGCAACCGGGTGGTGGACCGCTCCCAGGAGGTCAACGTCCTGTACGTCTCGGCCGAGCAGTTTACCAACGAGGTGGTCAGCTCCTTCCGCCACGGAAAGACCGAGGAGCTGAAGAGCAAGTACCGGAACCTCGACATGATCCTCCTGGACGACGTGCAGTTCGTGGAGAACAAGGCCGCCACCCAGGAGGAGCTCTTCCACACCCTGAACGTCCTGTACGAGAAGCAGAAGCAGATAGTCCTGTCCTCCGACCGCCCCCCCAAGGAGATGAAGCAGATGACCGACCGCCTGCGCTCGCGCTTCGGCATGGGGCTCATCGCCGACATCCAGCCTCCCGAGGTGGAGACCAAGATGGCCATCATCCAGAAAAAGGCGGAGCAGGACCGCCTGGCCCTGGGCGAGGACGTGGTCTCCTACATCGCCAGCCGGGTCAAGAGCAACGTCCGGGACATCGAGGGCTGCCTCATCCGCCTGGGGGCCCACTCCTCGCTGACCGGCCAGCCGGTCACCCTGGCCATGGCCAAAACCCTGCTTCGGGACTTCATCCAGGAGGACGACCGCCCCCTCTCGGTGGAGGGCATAGCGCGCACCGTGGCGGAGTACTTCGGCTTGAAGGTGGCCGACCTCAAGGCCAAGAAGCGCACCAAGGACATCGCCCTGCCCCGGCAGATAGCCATGCACCTGGCGCGGGAGCTCACCGAGTGCTCCCTCTCCGAGATAGGCAAGCACCTGGGGGGCAAGGACCACGCCACCGTCATCTACGCCTGCAAGCAGGTGGAGGCGCGCTCGGCCAGGGACGAGAACTTCAGCCGCATGGTGCAGACCCTGAGAAACAAATTACAGCCCTAGGAGGCCCCATGAAGCTCACCGTCGAGAAGCAGCATCTCCAGGAGAAGCTCTCCAACATACAGAACATCGTGGAGAAGCGAAACACCATGCCCATCCTGAGCCACTTTCTCCTGACCCTGGGCAAGGAGGCCTCCAGCATCACGGCCACCGACATAGAGACGGCCATCCGCGAGCCCCTGGAGGCCCAGGTGCAGGCCGAGGGGAGCCTCTGCATCCCCGCCCGCAAGCTCTTCGAGATAGTGCGCGAGCTGGACGGCGACGTCACCATACAGAGCGAGGACTCCCAGTGGATACGGGTGAGCGCGGCGCAGTCCAGCTTCCGCCTGGCCTGCCTCTCGCCCGACGAGTTCCCCGTCTGGCCGGCCATGGCCGAGGCCACCACGGTCCAGATGGACGCCCGCACCCTGGAGGTCATGATAGCCCGCACCATCTACTGCGCCGGTGAGAGCGACACCCGCTACACCCTGAACGGCCTGCTCTTTCACATGACGGACGGCGCCCTCACCGTGGTGGGCACCGACGGGCACAGGATGGCCCTCATAGAAAACCCCCTGCCCGCCTCCGTCCCGGAGGAGGTCAAGGTCATCGTCCCCCGGAAGACGGCCTCCGAGCTCCGGAAGTTCCTCACCGGGGAGGGCACGGTCACGGTGAGCATCGGGAAGAACCACATCCTGTTCGTGGTGGAGGGGGTGGAGTTTCTGGCCCGCCTCATCGAGGGCACCTATCCCAACTACTCGCAGGTCATCCCCACGGGCAACGAGAAGAAGGTCCACATGAGCCGCGAGGGCTTCATCCGCTCGCTCCGGCGGGTGTCGGTGATGAGCCGCGAGCGCTCCCATGCCGTCCGGTTCGACCTGGAGCCCTCGGTCCTCAGGATGAGCTCCTCAAACCCCGACATCGGCGAGGCCAGCGACGAGCTTGCCGTGGAGTACGCAGGCGAGTCCCTGGCCGTGGGGTTCAATGCCCGCTACGTCCTCGATGTGCTTCAGGCCATGTCCTCCGACACCGTGGTTTTCGAGCTACAGGACCAGCTCTCCCCCTCCCTCCTCCGCGAGAACGGCAACGAGACCTACAAATGCGTCGTCATGCCGATGAGGATATAGGGTCTTTACAAATGAAACCTTATGGTAGATCCGGAAATTGGTTTTACATCAGGAGTTATCAGAGATCCACAGCGATTCATTGGTAGAACGAACCTCATACGTAATTGCATTCAAGCTCTGAATAGCCCTCTGTCCGTCATCGCT
>JARRLN010000103.1 GCA_037386965.1 Nitrospirota bacterium | reverse complement strand
GAGCCGATGAATGGGTCTATGTGCAGAACGCCGAGGTCGCCAGGTTCATTCAGAGTTTGGCCCGCCGCAGGAATTAGCCGTCCGACCGGGACAGCAGCCCCGCCGGGTTGCTGGCCAGTCAGTTTTATCTTCGCATTGAAAGGTCGGACAAAACACCTTTTCACCCGAACCCGGCCCGGGCACGTGAGCGACGCATGCTCCGCACTGCGTAACCCTTTCATTTTTGACGCGGACCGGGTTCTCATCGCCCCGAATCCCTAAACGTATCGCTCCCCTAATGCTCCGGATCGTATCCGGCCGGACCGCGTCCGGTGTTATACTGTGCCCATGCTCAAGCGGCGCGGGCACAGGCGGGCGCGTATCGTCTGCACCCTGGGGCCGGCATCCGCCACGAGGGACGTCGTGGGCAGGCTGGTCAGGGCCGGGATGAACGTGGCCCGGTTGAACTTCTCCCACGGCACTCACGAGTCGCACAGGAAACTCCACGGCCTGGTGCGCGGGGCTGCCCGCGGGGCGGGGGTGCCCGTGGCGGTGCTTCAGGACCTTCAAGGCATAAAGATACGCACCGGCACTTTCCCCGGCGGGGCGGTCATGCTGAAACGGGGAAGGGAGGTCCTGGTCCTGCCGGGCCAGGAGGAGGGCTCGGAGGAGAGGATATGCGTCTCCTACCCGAGGGTGGCCCGGGACGTCCGGAAGGGCGGCCGCATCCTGCTTGACGACGGGCTCCTGGAGCTCAAGGTCCTGGGGAAAAAGGGCGAGGCCCTCCGCGCCAGGGTCCTTGAGGGCGGCCTGCTCCGGGACCACAAGGGGGTGAACCTCCCGGGGGTGAACGTCCGCCTTGAGTCCTTCACCGGGAAGGACCGGGAGGACCTCGCCTTCGGCCTCTCGCTGGGAGTGGACTACGTGGCCCTGTCCTTCGTGCGCAGGGCGGAGGACATACGGAAGGTGCGCGCCTTCCTGAGGGAGAGAGGCAAGGGAGACCTCCCCCTCATCGCCAAGATAGAAAAGCCCGAGGCCGTGCAGAATATCGGAGAGATTCTCGAGGAGGCCCAGGGCATCATGATAGCCCGGGGCGACCTGGGCGTGGAGGTGCCCCCCGAGGAGGTCCCCCTCATCCAGAAGCGGCTCATCGAGGAGGCCAACCACAGGGGCAAGCTGGTCATCACCGCCACCCAGATGCTGGAGTCCATGACTCTGCACACCACCCCCACCCGGGCGGAGGCCACCGACGTGGCCAACGCCGTCATAGACGGCACCGACGCCCTCATGCTCTCGGGCGAGACCTCATCGGGAAAGTACCCCGTCCCGGCCCTGAGGATGATGGACCGCATCATCCGGAAGACCGAGTCCACCATCAAGGCGGCGCCTTCGTACCTGGCCGGGCGGACCTATTCCGAGGCGGTGGCGGTGGCCGCGGCGCAGGCGGCCGAGAACATCGGGGCCCGCTACGTGGTGGGCTTCACCCAGTCGGGCTACACCGCGCGGTTGCTGTCCAAGTACCGGCCCTCGGTGCCCATCGTGGCCTTCACCCCCAGCGCGGACGTGCGCTCGCGGATGTGCCTGTACTGGGGAGTCATCCCCCGCATCATGCGGCAAATCCGCTCCACCGACGAGGTCTTCGCCGAGGTGGAAAGGATTCTCCTCAAGGAGGGGATGGTCCGGCCGGGGGAAAGCGTGGTCATCACGGCCAGCTCCCCCATCGGCGGGGCGGGCAAGACCAACATGCTCAAGCTCCACCGGATAGGGGATAAGGGGGAGTGAGGGTGTGGGATGTCAGCAGTCCCGAGGCCATATGTCGGGATGCGGGGGATTCAGCAAGAAAAGACCGGCTTCTCTCCAGGGAGCTTCCATTTTCACCGAAAGAACAGTACGATAGTCCATGAAAAATGACGAAGTAAGGCTCTTATTTGAAACCCATATCGCGGATATCAGGTATACCAAGCAGCAACAATGGAAAACGATATATTTGACTCTAATCGCCTTGGCTGCAATTGTATCGCTGTCCGCTTTCGATCTTCCATACATTTTGCGAATTTATTTAACGGCCGTTTCTCCCTTTGTTGGTGCTCTCGGCATCTGCTACATTTATAATTATCATAAGGATCTCTCAAAATATCGAGCAATAAAGGACCACATTCTGGAGAAGAGATTTCGTGTGTCCATCGACGAACTCTTTGAGGAATTCCCGAAAGGATGGGAGCCACAATGGAAGGACAAGAAGAATGACTTGTTCGAGTTTGTTGCACTTTTTTCCATACTAATTGTGCTTGCAACTGTCATAACGATGATGCTGCTCTGGGTATAACTGCATCAGTGGATAGGCTCTGCAGATCGACAAAGTGGTAACTCCTTCCCATGATTTTTCCGCGGAGATTGAAAGAGTCAAGATACGCCGTCCGTGAGGGGGGGCCTGAAAGAAAGAGGTAGTGGCTTACGGAGAGGTTTAAGAAATCCGCCCGCCATTTCTGAAGGCTTAATGCGCGTGGCCTTCGGGTAGGCGTCCGGGGCCAGGGGCTTCTCGGCATTCGGTTTATCTCTTGCTGCCTTCCGGATGATGAGGGGATATCGGGCGTCGGGCTTCGGTACGTTGACGCCGAGAAGCACTTTATGGTATCTATAAGTACAATGCTGTAGTTAAGGGGGAAGTGATGGGCTTTAATACGAAGACGGTTTCAAGGATTATCGGACTGAGCGTAAGGCAACTCGATTATTGGGACCGGACACATCTGATAAAACCTTCGATACAAGAAGCAGCCGGTACCGGAACGTCCAGAATCTACTCCTTTAATGACCTTGTCCAGTTAAAAGTTGCAAAGACTCTCTTAGACAAGGGGATCAGTGTACAAAAGATTCGCAAGGCCTTGCATTATCTGGAGAAGTCCATCCCCCGCATCGAAAAGCCCCTGTCGAAGCTGCGCTTCTTGACCGATGGAGAGACAATTTTTGTAATTACCGCTAAAGAAAAGGAAATAGTCGATACTCTCAGGACCGGACAGATTGTTATTGCCATAGCCTTGGGAGAGATAGTTGAGGATTTAAAGGGAGAGATATCCGACATCGGAAGTATCAGGAAGTACGACGTGTCTGTTGGAGGGAAGAAATATCCGGTCAAACTGCACCCTGATATGGAAGACGGAGGCTATTGGGTTGAGTGTCCTTCCCTGCCGGGCTGCGCATCACAGGGCGATACAGTGGCAGAGGCACTAAGAATGATAAGAGATGCCATTGAGGAGCATCTTCATGTTGAAAAGCAGATGCAAAAGCGGATTAAGAAAGCTTCATGAGCGGCTTGAACAACCTGAAGCCCGAGAGAGTCATTAAGGCTTTTGAGAGGGCTGGATGGAAAAGGGCCAGGTGCCAGGGCAGCAGTCACGTGAAGCTGGTTAAGGAGGGCAATGTCAACATCCTGTCCATTCCGGTTCACAAAGGTAAACCGGTCAAACAGGGTCTCCTGAGGCATCAGGTGTCGAAAGCAGGCCTGTCTGTCGAGGAGTTTTTGAAATTGTATAAGTAAATGAAAGGTTTGGATATTCATTCACCAAAGAATTCAACTTCAGCCGGAGAGCAGTCGAAAAAGTTCTGGTCCAGGACGCGGGCCCCAAAAAAAGTGGTGGGCAGTGAGGGAATTGAACCCCCGACACGGGGATTTTCAGTCCCCTGCTCTACCGACTGAGCTAACTGCCCGACCACGGGGTAAGACGCGAGGCAAATCTCCATAAAATTTAATCATTTCTCCCCTCTTGTTGTCAAGTTCCCATCGCATCCTTAAAATAGGTTAAACTAAGGAAAAATCACGGTTTTCCGTCCGAGGGGAGTACATTGACGCTGAACTACAGACCATACCTGCCGGCCATCGTATCGGGGGCGGTCCTCATCTTCGCCTTCCCCTTCTTCGACTTCTCCCTGCTGGCCTTCGTCGCCCTGGTGCCCTTTCTGGTCTCCCTCTGGCAGATGAGCGGCCGGCAGGCCTTCAAGGCCGGGATGGCCATGGGCGTGGTGTACTTCTACGGCACGCTGTACTGGATATACTATTCCGTTTACCATTACGGCGGCGTGCCGCTGGTGGCCGCCCTGGCGGTGGTGCTCCTGCTGGTGCTGTACCTGAGCCTCTTCACGGGCCTCTTTGCCCTCTTGTTTGCAAAGAAGCTCCGGAGCTCCTCGCTTCCCGCCCTGTTTTTGGCCCCCGTCTTCTGGGTGGTCCTGGAGTACGCCCGCACCTATCTGCTTTCGGGCTTCCCCTGGGCGAGCATCGGTTACACCCAGCACGAATCTCTCCGCGTCATCCAGATGGCCGACATCACCGGGGTCTATGGGGTGTCCTTCTTCGTGGTGGCCGTAAACGGGGCCATAGCCGACCTCTTCATCATCAGAAAGAGAAGGGAGGCGATGCCGCTTTTCCACCTCTATCCCACGGTGGTGAGCTACGTGCTCCTGGCCGGCCTGGCGGCGGCTGTGCTGCTGTACGGGGGGTGGCGGCTTTCGGAGGAGCGCCCGGGCAAGGAGCTTGAGGCCAGCATCGTGCAGGGCAATATCCGGCAGGACCTCAAGTGGAACGAGCGCTATCAGAACCGGGTGCTGGACACCTATGAGACCCTCTCGGAGACCGCCGAGCTACAGGACGACCCGGACCTGGTCATCTGGCCCGAGAGCGCCCTGCCCTTTTACTTCGGCCTGGACAAGGAGCGCACCGCGGCCTTCCGCCGGTACGTCTCTTCCCTGGGGACCCCGCTTCTGACCGGGGCCGTCACGGTGAAGGGCGCCTCCAGCAGCTACGAGCTGGGTAACAGCGCGGTGCTGCTGACTCCCAAGGGAGAGGTGGCCTACAGCTATGATAAAATACACCTGGTGCCCTTCGGCGAGTACGTGCCCCTGAGGCGGGTGCTTTTTTTCGTGGACAAGCTCGCCCATGGCATCGGGGAGTACGTGCCCGGGGAACAGTACACGCTGGGGAAGCTCCCGGGGGACGGGGAGTTCTCCACGCTCATCTGCTACGAGATCATCTTCCCCGGCCTCGTGCGGAAATTCTTCAAGGACGGCGAGGGCGACTTCATGGTCACCATCTCCAACGACGCGTGGTTCGGCAAGACCCCGGGCCCCTACCAGCACTTCTCCATGGCGGTGTTCCGCGCCGTGGAGAACCGAAAGCCGGTCATCCGGGCCACCAACACCGGGGTCTCGGGCTTCATCGACAGCAACGGCCGCGTCCTGGAGCGCACGGGCATCTTCGAGCGCAACGTCCTGACCGCCGCGGTGCGCACCGACCGCACGGTGAGTTTCTACTCCCGGTTCGGCGACCTGTTCGCCTATCTCCTCATCCTGGGCACCGCGATACTGCTGATGGACATAAGGAGGAAGTAACGATGGAGCGCGAAGAAATCAGGGAGCGGCTCTCAAGCCTGGGCGAGAAAGTCTCCTCCCTCCGGGGGTATCTTTGATGTCCCCCGCCTCGAAGCCGAGATAGCCGAGATAGAGAAGGAACTGGCCACCGAGGCCACCTGGTCGCGCCACGACCGCATGCTTGAGCTCCAGAAGCGGAAGGCCGCCCTGGAGGACCTCCTTTTGCCCTACCGGCAGATGGCCGACGAGTACCGGTACCTGGTGGAGTCCTCCAGCGTCCTGGAGGAGGAGGGCGGAGAGATATTCCTGGAGGAACTGGCCCGGGGCCTCGGAAACCTGGAGGAACAGGTGGAGGAGGTGGAGGTGCGCCTGCTGCTTTCGGGCGAGCATGACCGGGGCAATGCCATCCTCACCATCAACCCCGGCGCCGGCGGCACCGAGAGCCAGGACTGGGCGCAGATGCTCCTGAGGATGTACCTCCGGTGGGCCGAGCGCAGGGGCTATGAGACCCGCATCGTGGACCTCCTGCCGGGGGAGGAGGCCGGGGTCAAGTCGGCCACCGTCTCGGTGGAGGGCCCCTTCGCCTACGGCTCCCTCAAGGTGGAGGCCGGCGTGCACCGCCTGGTGCGCATCAGCCCCTTCGACGCCTCCAAGCGCCGCCACACCAGCTTCACCGCCGTCCTGGTCACGCCGGAGATAGAGGAGGACGTGGAGGTGCAGATACGCGACGAGGACATCCGGGTGGACACCTTCAGGGCCTCGGGCGCCGGCGGACAGCACGTCAACAAGACCTCCTCGGCCGTGCGCATCACCCACCTGCCCACCGGCATCGTCGCCTCCTGCCAGACCGACCGCTCCCAGCACCGCAACCGGGAGGTGGCCATGAAGATACTGCGCTCCCGCCTCTACGAGCTGGAGCTTGCCGAGAAGGAGCGCGCCATGGAGGGCCTGGTGGGCGAGAAGAAGGAGATAGCCTGGGGCTCCCAGATACGCTCCTATGTGCTGCACCCCTACCAGATGGTCAAGGACCACCGCACCGGGGTGGAGGTGGGCAACATAAACGCCGTCCTGGACGGCGACCTGGACGTCTTCATCAAGGCCGCCCTGAAGGACCGGGCCCGCAGGCAGGCCAGGAAGGCCTGAGGGGGCCCAGGGGGCCCAGGGCCTCCCTCTGATAGGGACGGGCTCTTGTTCTTGTACGGCCACCCCGTGTCCGGCCGGGAATCCCCTCTTACCAGTCCATCCCCAGGAACGTCTCCACCACGGAGGGGTCGAAGTGGACGCCGGACTGCTCCCGGAGATAGGAAAGCACGTGCTCCCGGGGCCAGGCCGGGCGGTAGGGGCGGTCGGAGGACAGGGCGTCCCAGACGTCCACCACGGAGAAGATGCGTGCCGAAAGCGGAATCTCCTTTTTCCGGAGCCCCCGGGGGTAGCCCGTCCCGTCCCACTTCTCGTGGTGGCAGTAGGGGATGTCCATGGCCCGGCGGAGAAAGGGGATGGGGGCCGATGTCGTGCAGGAGGGCCCCCCATCGGACGTGGGCCATGTCCTCCTCGGCCGCCCCCAGGGAGCGGGCCACCCGGAGGGTCATCTCCGTCACGCGCTCGGAGTGGCCTTCGGTCTCCTTGTCCCGGTAGTCCAGGGCCCGGGACCAGCCCTCGATGGTGGAGTCGTAGGCAAGTATCAGCTCGTCGCGGGAGCGCTGCAGGTTCTGAAGCAGGGTGGCGTTGTCTATGGCGATGGCGGCCTGACCGGCCAGGGACTCGATGAAGTCCAGCCAGTCGGGCTCCAGCTCGAGGGCCGAGCGGTTGAATATCTCAAGGACCCCCTGCACCTCGCCCTTGGCCAGGAGGGGCAGGGCGAAGTACGCCGTGAAGCCGTGCTTGAGGACGAGGGGCCCTCCGGCGTCCTCTTCCGGCATCTGCGCGAGGTCGGCAATGAAGACCGGCTTTCTGGCCAGGGCCACGCGCCCCGCCAGCCCCTCGCCCAGGCGCAGGGAGGAGCCCATGATGTCGTGCAGGCTGAACCCCCGGGAGGCCCGGTACTCCAGGAGAAGGGAGGTATGGTCCTGAAGGAGCACCGCCGCGGCGTCCACTTCAAGCTGAAGGAGCACTTCGGTCAGAAGGATGTCCAGGCTTGCCGTGATGGCCATGTCCACGGTGCGCAGGGAGCGGAGCCGCTGCATCTGGCGGCTGATGGTCGCCTGGGCGCGCTGCCTCTCGGTGCGCAGCCGGAGGGCGGCCACGCCGTGGGCCACCACCCCGGCGAGCTCGGTGAGCAGGACGACCTCTTCGGAGTCGAAAGCCCCGCTTTCCCCGGCGTAGACCGTGAGGGCGGCGAAGGTGGTCTGCCCCTCTATCAACGGCAAGGCGAGCACGGACCTGTATCCCCGCTTCAGGGCCTCCCCTCGCCAGGGAGCGAACCGGGGGTCGCTCTCCGTGTCCCTGACGAAGGAGGGTTCCCCCTTGCGGATGGCCGTGCCGGTGGGTCCGCGCCCGTGGGGCTCGTCGGCCCACGACACCCGGACGGCCTCGAGGTAGCCGTCCTCGCGGCCTGCCCGGGCCGCGGGGCGAACCTGTTTCTGGGGCCCGTTTTCCACGGAACCGACCCAGGCGAAAAGATAGCCCCCGGTCTCCACCATTATCCTGCAGGTCTCCTCCAGGAGGGAGACCTCGTCGGAGGCGCGGATGATGGCGTTGTTGCAGCGGCTCAGGGCCGACAGCGCCCGCATGGCCCTGATGATGCCCGCCTCGGCCACCTTCCGCTGCGTGATGTCCATGACCATGAAGACGGCGAAGCGGGGCCGCCCCCCGGGGTCCTTGACCAGGGAGGCGCTGAGGTCGGTCCAGAGGATGGAGCCGTCCTTGTGCAGGCACCGGCTCTCCATCCGGTAGTGGGACCTTTGGTCCGCGACGAGCTGCCGGAAAAGGGGGGCGGACCGGGCCGCGTCCTCGGGATGGCCGATGGTGCCCAGGGTCTTGCCGGCCAGCTCCTCTTGGGCATATCCCAGCATATCCAGGAGCGCGCCGTTGACCTGAAGGAGCCTTCCCGAGGGCTCCACGATGGCCATGCCCACGGCGGCCCCCTCGAACGTACTCCGGAAGCGCTCCTCGCTCTGCCTGAGCTCCTCCCTGGCCTGCATGCGGGCGGAGACGTCGATCCAGGTGCCCACCACCTCGGGGCGCTCTTCGGCCTCCCGCACCACGTGCCGCTCGTCGTGCAGCCAGAGGTAGCCGCCGCCCTTCTGCCTGAACCGGTAGACGAAGACGGCGTGGCCCACCTTGAGGAGCTGGGGCACCTCCGCCAGGAGGCTCTCCGTGTCCCCGGGGTGGACGTTCCGGAGCCAGAAGTCCGGGTCCTCGAGGAAGGCCCCGGGCTCGTGGCCCGTGATGGCTTGGACGTTTGCGCTGATGTAGGTGGGCTTGAAGGCGTCCACGGGGCAGCTGTAGATGACCGCCGGGCTCTGGGCCAGCAGGTGCTCCAGCCGCCGCCGGGAGCTCTGGAGCTCCCGGCGAACGGTGTCGAGTTCCGAGTTTCGGGAGCCGAGCTGGCGCGCCCTGCGGTGGGAGACGAAGAGAGTCGCGCCCGTCAGGACGATAAGAAGGAGATGGGCATGGCCGAGGCCCCAGTCCTCCGCGACCCTCTTGGGTACGGCCGCCCCCAGGACGAGAATGAGCAGCACCGCCCCGACCAGAAGGGTCAGGAGGCTCTCTCTGTCCGGCAGCCGGACCTTCATCGCATCTCCCCGGAGGAGGAGAGGACCGCGGCCGGCAGACAACCGAAACGGGTTGACCACGTGGCCATACACACGTTATAGTACACATCCCCGCCCCGTGCAACAATTATCTGGCTGTTTCCCGAAGGGAGCCGGGATGCGGCCGTTCTGCGCTATACTATGTAAATAAAGAAAAAAGTGCAGTGGAGAGCGCGGGCATGGCAAGGAAGGTCGTCCCTTACGAAGAGATTTTCCATGACATCCTGGGTGCCCTGGGAGAGCAGGCCCAGGACACCCTGAAGCAGGTCGTCATCCTGGCCGTGGAGATAGCCCGGGAGGGGCGGGAGGGGCGCAAGATAGGGACCATGTTCGTGGTCTT
>JARRLN010000102.1 GCA_037386965.1 Nitrospirota bacterium | reverse complement strand
CTGGCCGGGGAACGTCCGGGAGCTGGAGCACGCCCTGGAGCACGCCGTCATCCTCGCCCGGAGCGAGGTCCTCACCCTGGAGGACCTCCCCCAGGACCTGCGCTCCTCGTGGGCGTCCCTGCCGGGGGCCAACCTCGAAGAGCAGGAAAGGCTCCAGATTCTCCGGGCCCTGGAGACGGAGCGCTGGAACAAGACCAGAGCGGCCCGCACCCTGGGCATGAGCAGGCCCACCCTCTATCAACGGATGAAGAAATATAACCTGGAGTAGAGGCCCCCTCCCGGCCGTCCAGCCTGACAGAGTGTAAGCTGACGCCCTGACGCCTCTGAACGTCCCCCGCCCGGGGCGCGGAGCCGGGTCATCCCCGCAACCTGCCGTCACCGCTCGCGAAAAGGCGTTTCGCCTCCTCCCGGCCTCCCCTGGCACGGACCTTGATGTGCAAGGGGCAGAACACCGGGAAGGAGGTGCGGGACATGCCGGAGAACGGGAAAGAGAAAAACAGCATATACAGGAGGCATTGCCCCTTCATCAAGGACCCCTCGGCGACGTGCTACTGCAAGAGGGCGGACGAAGAAGGCGTAAGAAAGATTGTCGCCTGGTGCCTGGACGCTTATTGGGACTGCCCCATATACCAGGAGCGGGAAGAGAAGCGCCACATGGAAAGCGAGAGGACTAGGCTGCGCTCTCGAAATGTCCGCCCCTGCGGGGGTCGCCGCATCCCGTGAATTTACCGGTGACGGCGTGTACGCCGCCGAAGTAAAGGTCGGTTTCCTTCCACTCGTTGCACCGGAAGCGCCGGCTGAGGGCGGCCAGGACCGGTCTCGGGAAGCCGGGCTCCAGGTGAAGCACGCCGTCCTCCTCCAGGTGCATCCGGGGCGCCTCGACGGCCCGGCGGGCGTCCATGCCGCGGTCTACGAGGTTGAGGATGACCTGGAGCATGGCGGTCTTGATGCGCTTGCTCCCGCCGCTTCCCAGGACGGCGGCCACCGCTCCCTCCCGCGTCCGGATGAGGGTGGGCGCCATCATGGAGTCCACCCTCTCTCCGGCGGGCACTGCGTAGAACCCCTGCGGATGGAGGTCTTCCTCGCCCATCATGTTATTGAGCATGATGCCGGTGTCGGCGTAGAAACAGCCCGAATTGGAGCCGTTTGAGGAGCTCATGGAGGCGGCGTTGCCCTGCTCGTCGACGATGCTGACGTGCGTGGTGCCCCCCGCGGCCCCCCTGAGCCTGTTCATGAGGTCCATGGCCTCCGCCCTCCTGATCGCCTCCTCCGGGCTTTCCGAGGGATAGGGCTTCCTTTCCAGAAAGCCCAGGGCTGCCAGGACGGTGGGCCCGCCCACGGAGGGAGGAGGGTTCGTATGGACCTCATACCCCCGGTAGACGGCCCTCAGGGTTTTCCTCTCCTTCACCTGGTACTCTCTCAAGTCCCGCGCCGTAAGAAGCCCTCCCTCCTTCTGCATGTCCCGGGCCACCGCCTCCGCGGTCTCGCCGCCGAAAAAGGCAAGCCATGTGTCCGGGTCCCGGTGGGAGAGGAACTCCCGGAGCAGGGGGTTATGGAGCCTCCGCCTGCGGAGGGCTTCGCCGTACATTTGCTTGCCGTAGTCGCTGTAGGTGAGTATGGGGGCGAGAAGGCCGATGGCGTAGTGCTGAAAGTCGGAGACCTCCACCCCCCGCTCGAGCTCCCTCAGGGCAGGCAGGACGATGTCCTGGATGTCCATGGTGCAGAACCTCCCGTGCAGGTGCAGAAGCCCCCGGAGCATCCCGGGCACGGCCACCGAACCGGCCCCCACATGGAAGACCTGGGTGGCGAAACGGAAGTTCACCTCGATGGGGATGAGCACGGGCCTGGCCCCCGCCGGTGCCCCCAGGCCCGGGGCGGTGACGAAGAAGTCCACGAGCACGTCCCGGTCCTCCGGGGCCGCATGGCCCAGGAGAAACCCCCCGCCGCCCAGGCTCGTAAGGATGGGCTCCGCCACCGAGGCGGCAAAGCCCGCGGCCACTGCGGCGTCGAAGGCGTTTCCTCCCCGCCGGAGCGTCTCCGTGGCGGCCCGGGTGGTCAGGGGGTGGCCGGAGGCAACCGCTCCCCTCATGCCTCGAACTCCTCCCGGGCCAGGCGGACCACCTCCCGGAAGTCGCCCGTCCGTCCGTAAAGCTCCCGGAGCGCGTGGGCCCCCGTGCCCTCGGCCAGGATGCGGCCCACGCCCTCCAGGTACGCCTCGGAGCCCAGGAGCCGGGCGGCGGGCCTCATGATATCGGAGAGCTCTTCCGCGGCGGCCCGCAAGGCATACCTCTTGCCCGAGCGGGGGTCCACGAAGGCTCCGTCCAGGCCGTAGCGGGCCGCCTGCCACTTGTTCGATTTCAGAACCTGCATGTTGACGTCCGGGTAGAACTCCTCCCGGTCGATGGTCACCACGAGGGCCTGGATGAGGGCGACCAGGGTCATGATGTCCCGGAACTTGAGGGGCATGTCGGCGCAGCGGACCTCCACGGTGCCGAACTCCGGGTGCGGGCGGACATCCCACCACAGGTCCTTTACCGACGTTATGACCCCGCCGGCCAGCAGAAGCCCGGCCATGCGGTCGAACTCCTCCCAGGTGCTCAGGGAGTCGGGCATCCCCGCCAGGGGAAGGGCCTCGAAGAGCTTGGTGCGGTAGGAGAACAGGCCCGTGTCCTCTCCCTGGTAGTACGGGGAGGAGGTGGTCAGGGCCAGGAGAATGGGCACGTAGAGGCGCATGGCGTTGAATATCTTGATGGCGTTCTCCCTGTCGGCCACCCCCACGTGGACGTGCAGGCCCTGGGCGATGAACCGCCTGCCGATGAGCTGCAGCTCCTCCATGATGCGCTTGTAGCGCGGGTGGTTCGATACCCTCTGCTTGCCCGCCTCCGAGAAGGGATGCAGGCTGGCCGAGAAGAAGACGCCGCCGTGGCGGGCGAGGATTTCCTCCAGAAGGGCAAGGGACTCCCTGAGGTCTCCCTCCGCCTCTTTCACGTCCTTGCAGACCGCGGTGTTCAGCTCCACCATGCACGCGAGGAACTCCGGCTTGATGCGCGGGCCCATCTCCGGGGGGACGTCGGCCAGGACGGCGGGCGCCATGCCGGCCAGCGCAAGGGTCTCGGCGTCAAGGAGTTGAAGCTCCAACTCCACGCCGACGTAGGGCTCGGGTGTGGAATTAAACTCCAGGGGCACCCGGTTTCTTCCCCTTGAGTTTCTGGATGGACCGTCTGGCCACCTCGGCGTAATAGATGGCGCCCAGGCGCAGGACCTCTTCCTCGAAATCAAAGGTGGAGCTATGCTGCACGGGGGCCTCGAAGCCGCCCCTGGCGGCCCCGAAGCGCACGAAGCAGCCCGGCACGCGCTCCAGGTAGTAGGCGAAGTCCTCCCCGCCCAGGCTGGGCCTTCTGAGGTTGATGAGGTTCTTGGTCCCCACCAGCCCCTCGGCCACTTCCCGGGCCAGGGCGTACCCCTCGGGGTGGTTGATGACGGGAGGGTAGCCCTCGCGCACGTCGACCTCTATCTGGGCTTCGTGCAGCGCGGCCAGGGAGGCCGCGGTCTTGTTGATGCGGGCCAGGACGCGCTTGCGCGTCGTGGCGTCCGTGGAGCGCAGGGTGCCTTTCATGACCGCCTCGTCGGCTATGGCGTTATAGACGCTTCCTGCCCGGACGGTGCCCACGGTGATGACCGCGGGGTGCAGGGGGTCGATGTTCCGGGAGATGATGGTCTGCAGCGCGATGACGAAGAGGCTCGCCACCAGCACGGCGTCCACCGACTCGTGCGGGCGCGCCGCGTGTCCCCCCTTGCCCACGATGCGTATCTGAAGGGCGTCGGTAAAGGAGGTCTCCACGTCGGCCCGGATGGCTATCTCCCCGAGCCGGTAGTGGGCGTCTATGTGGCCGCCGAATATCATGTCCACGCCCTCCAGCACTCCCTCGTCGCGCATGGCCAGGGCGCCGGCGCCCCCTTCCTCGGCGGGCTGGAAAACGAAAAGGACGTTGCCCTCCGGGGGGGCCTTCCTGAGCAGCTCCGCGGCCCCCAGGAGCATGGCCGTGTGGCCGTCATGCCCGCAGGCGTGCATGAAGCCCTTGACCCTGGAGCTGAAGGGCAGGCCGCTCTTCTCCTCGATGGGCAGGGCGTCCATGTCGGCCCTCAGGGCCACCGTGGGCACGGCCCCCGGCGCCCCGTCCCCGAGCCTGCCCACCACGCCGGTCCTGGCCACCCGCTCCTTGAAGGGGATGCCCAGCCTTGTGAGCTCCTTTGCCACCAGGGCCGCGGTCTTCACCTCCTTGTAGGCGGGCTCCGGGTACTGGTGGATGCGCCTGCGGATCTTGACGAGCCTGTTAAAGGTCTTGTCAGACATGAGTTTTCTGTAAGGCATAAGTAATAGTATCATAGAAGCCATGCCGGTAAAAAGCATATGGAAGGCCCGCGGGGCCTCCCTGTCAAGGGCCGGGGGCCGATGAGGAAAGAGGCCCTCCAGGCCCTGGAGTTCGTCAAGATACTGGAGGCCGCGGCCGCCCACTCACTGAGCGAGCCGGGCAGGGAGCGGGTGCTTGCCCTCCGTCCCCTGGCCCGCAGGGGCGACATCGCCCGCCGCTTCGGCGAGGTGGCCGACATCCGGAGGCTCCAGGACGAGGGGGCTCCCCTCGCGCTTGCACCGTTTACGGACGTACGCGAGGCCCTCCGGAAGTCCCGTCCCCGGGACGCCGTGCTCGACCCTCTGGACATTTACGCCTTTGCTCCGCTTCTGAGGATAATCGAGGCCGTCCGGGAGCAGGCCGCCCAGAGGGAAGACCTCACACACCTGAGGCGGCTCGCGGAGCCACTGACGGGTTTTCCGGGGCTCCTTTCCGCGGTCGAGGCGTCCGTGGATGCCGAGGGCAACATCCTGGACGGGGCATCCTACGTGCTTGAGGACCTCCGGGGGCGCATCCGCTCCCTGGAGCGAAAGATCATGGGCCGCCTGGAGGAGCTTCTCCGGGACCCCGGCATGACGCCCTTTCTGCAGGACGGCTTCGTCACTCGCCGCTACGGCCGCTGGGTCATTCCGGTGAGGATGGACGCGAGGGGCATGGTCTCGGGCGTGGTGCACGACGTCTCCCGGACCGGGGAGACCGCCTTCGTGGAGCCCCTGGAGATAATGAGCCGGGCCAACGAGCTCGAGAACCTCACGGCGGAGGCCCGGGCCGAGGAAATTCGCATCCTGAGGAGCATCACCTCCGAACTGAGGGAGGCGGCCCCGGAGCTTGAGGCCCAGTTCGAGACCGTGGTGGAACTGGACGCCCAGAACGCCGTCGCCCTCTTCGCCCAGGGCCTGGGGGCCGCCGAGCCCGAGATAAACGAGGAGTCCCTCTTAAAGGTGGACGAGGGGAGGCATCCCCTTCTTCTCATGCTCCCCTCCGCCCGGAAGGGAGAGGACGTCGTCCCCCTCACCCTTTCCCTGGGCGGCGGGCAGCGGGTCATGGTCATCACCGGCCCCAACGCAGGCGGGAAGACCATTGCCATCAAGACGGCGGGGCTTCTCGTTGCCATGGCCCTCTCGGGCATACCGGTGCCCGCGCGTCCGTCGTCGAGCTTTCCCCTGGTGGAGGACCTTCTCCTTGACATCGGCGACGAGCAGTCCATCGAGGAGAGCCTGTCCACCTTCTCGGCCCACATCGCCAACCTAGCGGGCATAGTGAAAAGCGCGGGCCCTCGGAGCCTGGTGCTCATCGACGAGCTGGGCACTGGCACCAACCCCGTGGAGGGGGCGGCCCTGGGCTCCGCGGTCCTGCAGGAGCTCGGCGGCAAGGGCTCCCTGGTCCTGGCGACCACGCACCTGGTGGAGATAGTGGGCTTCGTCCACAAGACCGAGGGCATGGTCAACGCCTCCATGGAGTTTGAGGAGGAGACCCTCACGCCCCTGTACCGTCTCCGGCCGGGGGAGCCGGGGGAGTCCCACGCCCTTGAGATAGCGCGCCGCTACGGGCTTCCCGCAAGCACCATCGAGCGCGCCACGTCCCTGGTGGGGCGCACCCAGGCGGAGCTGCACGGCCTGCTCCGGGAGCTGAAGGAGGCCAGAAGGCGCTACGAGGAGGAGCTGCTGGGACTTGAGAGGCTCAGGGCAGAGGTGGAGGAGGAGCGGAAGGCCCTCTCGGGGAAGCTCCGGGAGGCCGAGCGGGAGAGAAAGCGCGCCCTCGAGGAGGCCTATCGCCAGGCGGGGGACATCCTGGCCGAGGCGTCCCGCCAGGCCCGGGACGCCCTGGCGGAGGCCCGCAAAGAGCGCCGCGCCGCCCTCAGGCGCCTGGAGGAAAGAAAGGCCGAGGTGGCCGGAAAGCTCCGGGAGCTTCGCCCGGAGACCCGTGTGAGCCTGGAGGAGATAGAGCCCGGGGACACCATCCACGTGAGGACCCTGGGGTATGACGCCCGGGTGGTGGCGGTGGACAGGGAGAAGGAGCGCGTCCGGGTGAAGGTGCGGGACCGCGAGGTGGAGGTCCCGGCCCACGCCCTCGGGCCCCGCAAGAAGCGGGAGCTTCCGCCCCGGGTGCGCTACGTGCCGGAGGGGGAAGAGGAGGAGGCCCCGTCGGCTGAGCTTAATATGGTGGGCAGGCGGGTGGAAGAGGCCCTTTCCCTCCTTGAGCCCTTCCTGAACCGGGCCTCCCTGGGCGGCCTTCGAGAGGTCACCGTCATCCACGGCATCGGCACAGGGGCTCTGAGAAAGGCCGTGCGGGAGCATCTGGCCGCCCACCCCCTGGTGGCGGAGTTCCGCCCCGGCACGCCCGCCGAAGGAGGAGAAGGGGTCACGGTCGTCTCCTTGCGGTAGCCTTTTTCCGGAACGCGGCCCGGAGATAGAGCCAGACATTCCCCGCGATGAGCAGCACGGTGAGGGCGGAGAGGACCGCGGGGGAGACGTCGATGTAGATGAGCTTTTCCACGTAATGGATGATGAAGGAGCCTCCGTACCCCGCCCCAGGGGCCTGCCTCCCCCGGAGCCAGACCTCCAGGTAGGTAAGGGGACAGTACCAGCCGGAGACCGCGAGGGCCGCCGCCAGCCCGAGCCCCGCCACGTG
>JARRLN010000101.1 GCA_037386965.1 Nitrospirota bacterium | reverse complement strand
TCATGGACTTCTCGGTGGCAAGGTAGATGACCAGTCGGGCGTCGTCGGGTGGCAGGGCATTGAACGAGATTATCCGGTTCTTGATTTCCCCCGACCACCAGTTGGTGCTGAGCTTTTTCCCCTGCGCGTCCTGAAACTGCACCTCCACCAGCCTGTCCCCGGGGTCGTCGATGAGGACCTTCAGGCTGTTCTGGTCCATGCGCGTGCCAAGTCCGCCGAACATCCCCTTGAATGCCTCCAGGAAGGCCTTGGCCATGGCATCCATCACGTCAGCCGCTTCTTTTGTTTCGTCGCCTGTTTCGTCGCCTTCTTCGGCCTGCTCCTCGCGGGCTTCTGCGGCTTTCGCCTTGGCCTCTTCCTCTTCCTTCTGTTTCCTGGTCAGCTCGTCATTCTGCTCCTTCGTCAGGATGAGGACGCTTACCCCGGCGTCTTCCAAGCGCTTGTCTTTGAGGGGTTGTCCCGTGTGCTTCATGAAGCCGTCCACGACCAGCATGGCTTCCTCGTCGGTCGAGGGGCTGTAGAGTTCGAGCTCGCCCGCCAGGCGCTTTATCTCTCCGGCTCTGCGCGAGGGGTTCTTGAGCTCAAGGGTAACCTCGGCCCCGCTTTTGCCTTTCCCCTTGAAGTTGATCTTTTGCGGAAACTCCTCGGGGTTTATCACGTCAAGGCCGGTATCGTCCACGGCTTCGGTCAGCCTGAGCACGCGCACGGCCTCGGCCCGGGAGACGGCGTCTCCGGTCAGCTTGATCTCCACCTCGCACTTGGAGAAGAAGCTGTTCGTGCTCCGGGTGTCCTTGATGTTGGAGACCAGCACATTGGCCCCCCCAGCGGCAAATACGGCTCCGGAACTGAAGAGCAACAAAACAGCCACGAAGAATCCCGTCTTACGCATGCACGCCTCCTTTGTAGTTAGAACCTGTCTCAAAATTGCTTCCGGCTGCAAGCGGTCTAAATGGCGTCATACGGCGTCCTGAAGGGAAAATCGTCCTCAACGCAGCGCTGCTGCGCTTCCGGGCGATTTCCCCTTCCCTCCTTGTCTGCCACCATTTATTCTCTCTTTCGCTTCGAAATCAATTTTGAGACAAGTTCAGGTTATCCACTCTGACCGTAATCATGCGGCACCGCCTCGCCATGGCCGTTTTCGCCCTTGTTTCTGCCTCTGCCGTGCTCTGACGGTTCGGGAATGTTAGCGCATCACGGGCGCGCAAGTCCATACTTTCTGCGGCATTGTCGGTGAAGAATTGAGGAGCGATCCGCGGGCTGGCTGATGCGTCCGGCCTTTCCTCAGCCGCCGCGCCGTGTGCTTAAGAGAGGCATGTCGATTCTGCGAAGGCTGGTTTCAGGGCAGGGGCTTTAAAAGGGCGTCGAGAAAGTACGCCCTGGAGTCGAAATAGAACTCGACCGGCTCGAATCCCGAGGCGGCCGCGAGGTCTTCGACGGCCTCCACGGTGAATTTGTATGAAGACTCCGTATGAATCGCCTCCCCTCTGGCAAACCGCGCCGTAAGGTCCAGGCCCTCTATGCGCACGTCCTGCTCCCCGGTGCTCACCAGGCAGCTCTGGATTGCCATGGACTCCGGGTCCCAGCCGCTTCGGAAGCGGAACGCGCCGATATCGAACCGGCCGTCCAGCTCGCGGTTTATGCGCTCGAGCATGTTGAGGTTGAAAAGCGCGGTTACGCCCTCGGGGTCGTCGTACGCGCTTTCCATCACGCGCACGTCCTTGACGAGGTCGAAGCCCATCAGGAGGCGGTCGTCGCCGCCCATGGATTGCCGGAGGGAGCGGAGAAAACGCCGCGCCCCGGCCGGGGAGAAATTGCCTATGCTCGAGCCCAGGAAGAGCACGAGGTTTCCGCCTTGGTTGTTCGATGAAAGCCAGCGTATGCCGCTCATGTACTCGGCCACGAGGCCGTGCGTTTCCATCTCCGGCATGGAGGTCCTGAGGTCCCTGGTGAGGTCCCGCACCGCGCTCTCCGAGATATCGATGGGCACGTAGTTAAACCCCAGGCGCCGCTCTATCAGGTGCCCCAGCAGTATCTTGGTCTTCTTGCCGTCCCCGGCCCCGAGCTCGACGACGTTCAGCCCCCTGGACCACGCCCTTTCGCATATGGAGTCCTTGCACGTCTCCAGTATCTCGGTCTCGCAGTGGGTGAGGTAGTAGACGTCGAGGTCCATGATGCGCGAGAACAGCCCGCTGCCCCGCTCATCGTAGATGTATTTGCACGGAAGGCTCTTGGGCTCGGCGGCAAGCCCCCGGGCGACGTCGGCCGCGAACTCCCCGATGAGCCTCTCTTCTTCCCTTGCGGACCCTAAGACCGTATATGTCGTCATCTCATCCTCCTACCTGCACGGTACAAAATGCACGAACGTACGCGAACGCCTGAGGACGTCATCGAGGGACTCGATGACATAATCGATATCCGCCGGAGTTATCGCCGTATCCAGCGAGAAGCGCACCGAGCAGTGCGCCTCCTCCCGGCTCAGGCCCATGGCCAGCAGGGCATGCGAGGGCTCCGACGAGCCGGCCTTGCACGCCGAGCCGGAGGAAAAGCAGACGCCGTAGCGGTCCAGCGCAAGCACCATGGACTCGCCGCGAAACCCCGGCAGGGTGGCGTTGAGCGTGTTGGGAAGCCTCCGGGCCGGGTGGCCGTTCGCCCTGGCACCGGGGATGAGGCCGACGATGCCCGCCTCAAGCGCGTCGCGCAGGGCGGCCACCTCGCCGGACCTGGACAACAGCGCCGGCAGAAGGTCCACCGCCCTGCCGAACCCCCCGATGCCCAGCACGTTCTCGGTCCCGGCGCGCAGGCCGTGCTCCTGCCCGCCTCCGTGGACAAGGCTCTCCAGTTCTATGCCCCTGCCGACATAGAGGGCCCCGATGCCCTTCGGCCCGTGCACCTTGTGGGCGGAAACGGAGAGCATGTCCACCCCGAGGTCGGCCACACTGACGGGTATCTTTCCGAGGCACTGCACGGCGTCCGTGTGCATGAGGGCTCCGGCCTCATGGGCGATGCGGGCCAGCTCGGCCACGGGCTGGATGGTGCCGGTCTCGTTGTTGGCGAGCATCACGCTGAGGAGCGCGGTTCCGGGCCGGAGGGCCTTGCGGGCCTCCTCGGGGTCGACCATGCCGGTACGGTCCACGGGGAGATAGGTCACCTGGACGCCCAGGCCCTCAAGCCATGCGCATGTGCGAAGCACCGACGGGTGCTCGATTGAGGAGGTCACGATGTGCGTGTTTTCCGGCCCCCTGGCGAATACCAGCCCCTTGAGCGCCAGGTTGTTTGCCTCCGAGCCGCCGCCCGTAAACACAATCCTCCGTGCCGTGGTGCCCAGGGCCGCGGCCACCCTGGCCCTGGCGCCGTCGAGGAGGTCCTTTGCGTCCCTGCCCGCGGCATGCAGGCTTGAGGCGTTGCCGTGGATGCCGCCGTGCTCCTGCATGAACGCCAGAACCTCCGGGGCTGGCGCCGTGGTGGCGTTGTTGTCGAGGTAGACCGTTCGTTTCGGCCTGTCGCCGTTTCCGGAAGCCGGTGCGTACACGCTTACGCTTTCCTCTTCCATGCGGAGGGGGGCGCTGCCGTCTCCGGCGGGCTGCACGTCGCAGAGCAGGCTTTTATAGACGGGGAATCCGGAGATGGGGTCGTATTGTTCGAGGTCGGTAAGCCGGTTGATGTTTGCCTCGCGCCAGGCGGCGGGGCCGAGGGGGCCGCCCCCGGCGTGGTTGGCGTCCACGGCCCCCCGCATGATGTCCCCGGCCACCCGCGCCCGCATCAGAACGGAGCCGCGGGGGGTGCTGATTCTCACCCTGTCGCCGTCCTTTATGCCGCGCTCCCGGGCGTCGTGCGTATTCATGAGCACGCCGGGCTCGGGCCGCCCGGCGTTGAGGGCCGTGTTGCCGATGTGCTGCGTGTGGAAGCTGCTCCGCGAACGGCTGCCGGAGTTGAAAACGAGCGGGTACTCCGTGAGGAGGTCGGGACGGGCAAGCGGTCCCTCCTCCGGCTCCGTGTAGACGGGCAGCGGGTCGTAGCCGTACTCCTCGAGCACGGTGGAGTGTATCTCGAACTTCCCCGTGGGTGTTTCGAAGCCCGGCAGCCCGTCGGCCCTCAGCAGCCCCTTCTCCCACTTCCTGTACTCCATCATCCTGGTGGGCACCGATACGGTCCCGCCGGCCTCCATGACCTGCTTGTAGGTAAACCCGGAGCCCTTGAGCACGTGCTTGAGCAGCTCCTCGCCCGCTTGGGGATAGAGGTGCCCGTAGCCGAGCCTCTCGGCCAGCCCGGTCATTATCCTGTAGTCGGGCCTGGATTCCCCCAGCGGCTCCATCAGCGGCTCGCGCACCCTGAACACCGGCCCGTAGACCATGTAGGAGGTGGTCTCGAAATGGGTCGAAGCCGGCAGCACGATGTCCGCGTAGGCGGCGTCCGCGGTAAGCTGGCGGTCGATGACCGTGAGGAATTCAAGCCCCGCGAGGGTCTTCTCCCATACGGGCGTCCGGGGCCATGCGGTGAGAATGGAGCCGCCCTGGATTATGAGCGAGCGCACCCTGTAGGGCTTGCCCTCCAGGACGGCCTCTGGCAGGGCGGCGGCGTGAGCCTCGTCCCTGTAAGCGACGTACAGGGGAAACCGGTCGCGTCCCAGGCGGGGCCCGGTGTCGGGGTTTGCGATGTGCCCGTCGCGATTGACGGGGAAGGAGGCTCCGGGCATGGCAAAGCACCGTCCGCCGGGCACGTCGAGTTGCCCGGCCAGCGCCCAGAGCGTGAGCGCGGCCCGTATGGACTGCACCCCACTCCTGCTGTACTCAAGCCCCGTGTACATGAGCTTCGAGGCGCCCTTGGCCCCCCGAATCCTGCGCGCCAGGGAGACTACGGTGTCCTTCGGCACCCCGGTAATGCTTTCCACGACCTCCGGCCTGAAGTGCTGCACGTATCCGGAGAAGTCCTGGAAGCCGTGCGTCCAGTGGGCGACGAACGTCTCGTCATGGAGCTCTTCCTCTATGAGCACGTTGCACATTCCGAGGGCCAGGGCCCCGTCGGTCCCCGGCCTTATGGGAACCCACTCCGCGCCCTCGAGCCTGGCCGACTGTGTCCTCCTGGGGTCTATCACCACAACGGAGGCCCCGCGGGCGTGGGCCCGCACGACGCGTTTCATTTCTATGGGAGGCTGGTCGGTTGCGGGGTTCGTGCCCCAAAGCACGACCAGCTCGGAGTTTTCCACGTCGTTGAACATGTCAATCAGCATCTTGCCCGTGCACAGGTGGGGGGCGAGCATGCCGTAGGAGACGTAGCAGAGGGCCCCGACGCCCATCGTATTGGGCGACCCGAAGGGGAAAAGCACGCTGCTTGCCGAGGAGACCGCAACCCCCTTGGGCTGGAAGACGTCGCACAGGGACTGCTCGAACGTGCCCACCCCGGTGTATATGGCCGCCGACTCCGGGCCGTGCTCCTGCTTGAGCCTCTGGAGGGTATCGACAATCTCTGTGTAGGCGTCCTCCCAGCCGATGCGCTCGAAGGCGAAGCCGCCCTTCGGCCCTTTCCTGCGCAGGGGGTGAAGCAGGCGGTCCTCGGAGTAAACGATGTCGGCGGCATGCTCCCCCAGGCGGCAGAGGATTCCCATGGGCGTGCCTTCGTCGGGGCGCAGCCGCTTCAAGCGGCCCGTGGAGTCGAACTCCGCAACCACCCAGCACCCGGCACTACAAATGCCGCATATGCCTCTCTTCTCCCGGGCAAACGATTCCATGCAGACGAGCCGTACTCTGGGGTCGTGATGACGATACGCTTGTTACAGGCTATAACACATTTCGGCGGAATTTCAAGGCTCCTTCGCTTTATGTATTGGGCGCGGTCGCCGTGTGCTCTTCCGCCCGAGGAGCTTTGCGCGTTATGCCTCCCTGCCACCTTGTGTTGCGCGCCGCCCCGCCGCGGGGGTACAATGTCCGGCATGAAAATCCTCCGGACACAGAGGGAAATCGAGGCCTTCCTGGCGCGCCTCAGGAAGAGGGGCGCCGGGGTCTCCCCCGAGATACTCGGGCAGACCGGGGCCATCGTGGAGGCCGTGCGGAAGGGCGGCGACAAGGCCCTCCTCAGGTACACCAGAAAATTCGACGGGCATGGCCGGCTGAGGCTTCCCCGCACGGTCATCGAGCAGGAGGCGGAGAAGACCCCCCGGGCGGTGGTCCGGGCCCTCACGGTGGCAGCCGGGAGGATACGGAAGTTTCATCGCCTCCAGCGGGAGGGCTCCTGGAGCGTGAAGGAAGCCGGCATCACCCTGGGGCAGAGGATAACCCCCCTCGGACGAGTGGGCGTCTACGTGCCCGGCGGCAGGGCGTCCTACCCCTCTACCGTGCTCATGAACGTCATCCCCGCCCAGGTGGCAGGCGTGCGGGAGATAGCCCTTACCGTGCCCACTCCCGGGGGAGAGACGAGCCCCGCCCTGATGGCCGCCCTCCGCCTCCTCAAGATGAAGGAGGTCTACTCTGTGGGAGGCGCCCAGGCGGTGGCCGCCCTGGCCTACGGAACGGAGAGCATCCCTCCGGTGGACAAGATAGTGGGGCCGGGCAACGTCTATGTCGCCGCCGCGAAGCGGATGGTCTTCGGCACGGTGGACATCGACATGATCGCCGGGCCGAGCGAGATACTCATCATCGCCGACGCCTCGGCCGAGCCCCGCTACGCGGCCGCGGACCTTCTGAGCCAGGCCGAGCACGACGAGCTGGCAAGCCCGGTGCTCCTGACGGATTCCGGGGAGCTTGCCCGCGCGGTGCGCGAAGAGGTGCGGCGGCAGCTTCGGGCTCTCGCCCGGAAGGACATCGCCCGCTCATCGCTCAGGAACTACGGCGCCATCATCATGGTGCCCGACCTCATGGCCGCCGCCGCGCTGGCCAACCGCATCGCCCCGGAGCACCTGGAGGTGATGACCACCCGTCCCCGCGCCCTCCTGGCATCCCTGAGAAACGCGGGGGCCGTCTTCCTCGGGCCGTGGACCCCCGAGCCCGTGGGGGACTACGCCGCCGGGCCGAACCACACGCTGCCCACGGGGGGAACGGCGCGGTGGGCCTCGCCCCTGGGGGTCTACGACTTCCTCAAGCGAACGAGCGTCCTGGAGTTTACGAAGCCTCCCTGGCTCAGACGGTGCAGACGGTGGCCGACGTCGAGGGCCTCGAGGCCCACGGAAACTCCATCCGCGTGAGGCGAGGGGACAGCGCTTAGGGGAGGCCGTCGCCTCGTCCGCATGGCGAGGACGAACACCCGCAACTTCCACATGCTTTCCTCGAAGGGAAAAAGCGCCGACACCCTCACCATCTGCCCCGGGCGCTCTTGCCTCCCTCATTAATACGGAAAGTGTAAAAAAATGGTGACAAAACACCTGGGATGATGCTACACTCTGGCTCAAAATCGGCCGGTTACCGGGAGGAGCAGGGAAGTGTTGTCAGTGGAAAGAGCCTTAGAATGGGGTCTTACCGTTGTCGTTGTCCTCTGTGCGCTTGGCCTCTCATCCTGCGGGAACCGGAATGACCGGGCCGTGTTCGACTCCGCGACGGGGCAGCACGTCGAGGGCTGGGTCCAGACGCACGGAAGCTCTCTCGTGAGCGGACATGCCACCTGCACGGAGTGCCACGGAGAGCAGCTTGAAGGCGGCATATCCAAGGTGGGCTGCTTTCAGACGAGCTTCCAGGGCACGTCCTGCCACGGCGCCGCCGTTTTCCACGGCAGCACCTGGCCCGACCCCGACGTGCACGGGGCGGCCGCCAAGGGGGCCCCGGACACCATGACGGGGTTTGCCTCCTGCCAGTTATGCCACGGGCAGGACTTTGCCGGGGGCGTTGTTCTCACGGCCTGCTCCGCTTGCCACGGCATACCCGCGCCCCATCCCGAACCGTGGAAGCTGGGTACCCGTACCCACGTCAACACGGACCCGGCCAACGTCCCGGTCTGCGGGCTCTGCCACGACCGCGACCCGAGCTTCAACAGCAGCCCGGCCCCCCCGGGCACGGCCTTCGGCTGCTTCAACAGCACCCTCTGCCACGGCAGCGTAGACCCCCATCCGGCCGACTGGGCGGACCCCGACGTGCACGGGGCGGCCGCCAAGGG
>JARRLN010000100.1 GCA_037386965.1 Nitrospirota bacterium | reverse complement strand
GCTTGCCAGGATGACGCTGAACCGCATCAGAAATTGGGACCGCCGCACGGCAGACAGGGTAAGTCATTTCATAGCCAACTCGCGCTACATAGCGGAGAGGATAAATAGGGCGTATGGAAGGACTGCCCATGTTGTCTATCCTCCCGTCGATACGAACCTGTTTACCCTGCATAGGGAGAAAGAGGATTTCTATCTTGCCGTCTCCCGCATGGTGCCCTATAAGAGAATGGATGTGATAGTGGAGGCATTTGCGAACATGCCCGATAAACGACTTCTTGTCATTGGCGAGGGGCCGGAGTCTGCCAAGGTGCGGGAGAAGGCCGCTGGAGCAAGAAATGTCCAGATACTTGGCTATAGGCCCTTGGAAGAGATGCGTGATTACATGCAGCGGGCTAGGGCCTTTGTTTTTGCCGCTGAAGAGGATTTCGGGATAGTGGCCGTCGAAGCCCAGGCGTGCGGCACTCCCGTGATAGCATACGGGAAGGGGGGAGCCAGTGAAACGGTCATTCCGGGCAGGACGGGTGTTTTCTTCGAGGAGCAGTCTTCGGAAAGCCTGTCACGTGCTGTCGAATACTTCGAGCACGCACGTAAGGATATGGACCCGGAGGAGATTCGAAGACACGCCGAGAAGTTCTCAGCGGAAAGGTTTCGGATGGAGTTTCGTGACTACGTAGAAAATTGCCTGAGTAGGCGAGGGCTCTCATGAGAATCCTCGTCACCGGTGGGGCGGGTTACATCGGAAGCCACGTGGTCAAGGACCTGGGGGAGGCGGGTCACGAGGTCCTGGTCTACGACAACCTCTCCACCGGCCACCGCGAGTCGGTCCTTTCCGGCGACCTCCTGGTAGCCGACCTCGCGGACCGGGGCGCCCTCAGGAAGGCGCTCGCGGACTTCCGGCCCGATGCGGTCATGCACTTTGCCGCCTTCATCCAGGTGGGAGAGTCGGTGGAGAAGCCCCTCGTGTACTACCGGAACAATACCTGTAACACGGTGGGCCTCCTTGAGGCCATGCGCGAGGCGGGCGTGAGGAAATTCCTGTTCTCCTCCACGGCCGCCGTCTACGGCATTCCCGATGAGGTCCCCGTGGACGAGACGGCCCCCCTGGCTCCCATAAATCCTTACGGGCAGTCCAAGGCCTTCGTGGAGCGCATCCTGGGGGACCTGAGCCGGGCGGAGGATTTCCACTATATTTCCCTCCGGTACTTCAACGTGGCCGGGGCCGACCCCGGGGGGCGCCTGGGGCAGAAGTACCGGGAGGCCACGCACCTCATCACCCGGGCCCTCAAGGCGGCCAAGGGGGAGCTTCCCCTTCTTCAGATCTACGGCACCGATTACCCCACGCCCGACGGGACGTGCATCCGGGACTACATACACGTGAGCGACCTCTCCGCCGCCCATATCGCGGCCCTCGACGGCCTTTTCTCGCACGGGGAAAGCGAGGTTTTCAACCTGGGCTACGGCCACGGGTTTTCGGTGCGGGAGGTCATCGAGACGGCCAGGAAGGTGACGGGGGTGGACTTCCCCGTGCAGGAGGCGGGCAGAAGGGCGGGGGACCCGGCTGCCCTGGTGGCGGGGAGCACGCGGGCCAGGGAGAGCCTGGGCTGGCGCCCCCGGTATGACGACCTGGCATTCATCATCGAAACTGCCTGGGACTGGGAGAGAAGGCTGGACCCCTCCGGCGGGTAGGCCGGAGGTCAGTTGGCTCCTTCGCGCCTGAGGACGACGCTTACCGTCTTTAAGAGGATGACCACGTCGAGCCAGAGGTTCCAGTTGCGCACGTACCACGTATCCAGGGAGATCCTGTAGGTGTAGCTCGTATTGCTCCTGCCGCTGACCTGCCAGAGCCCCGTGATGCCGGGCAACACGCTCAATAAGGTCTCCCCTGACGGCACAAGAAAATTTTTCTCTCTGGGAAGATAGGGCCGCGGGCCCACCAGGCTCATGTCTCCCCTGAGGACGTTCAGCAGCTGGGGCAGCTCATCCAGGGACGTCGTCCGCAGGATGCGCCCCAGCGGGGTGACCCGGGGGTCGTCGCGGAACTTCCAGTGGGCTTCCCATTCCTCCCGGGCCCCGGGGTCGCTCGTGAGGATGTCCCGGAGCCTCTCTTCTGCGTCCCGGTACATGGTCCTGAACTTGTAGCATCTGAAGACCCTGCCGCCTTTGCCCACCCTCTCCTGGGCGAAGAGGGCCGGCCCCTCCGACGTGGCCTTGACCATGGCGGCCAGGAGGGCCAGGGGGAGAGCCAGGAGCACGAAGAGGACCACCCCCAGGGTGTAGTCGAAAACCCTTTTCACGGCCTGATTGAAGGGCCGGGCGAGGTTGTTCCGGACCTCCAGGGCGATGGCCTGCTCTTGGAAGAAATGCTGCAGGCTCGTCCCCAGGACGGCCATCCCGAAGATGTCCGGCACCAGGAGGACCCGTGCGGCCTTGTGCTGAAGCGCGTTGATGAGCTCCTGGAGCCTCTGTCCCCCGGCTCCCGGCATGGCGATGATGAGGTCGGTGATGCGGGCCCTGGCGAGATAGCGGACGGCCTGGTCCGTGCCCCGGTGCACCTTGATGCCGTCTATGGAGCTGCCGACCTTGGCCGGGTCGTCATCCAGGTAGCCGATGACCGCGTAGCCGTAGTTGGGCTCCTTTTTGAGGGCATTGGAAATCAGCCTGCCTGTTTCCCCTGCGCCCAGGACAAGGACCCTCCGCTTGAGAAGGCCGGCTCTTCTCAGGAGCTTCTTTCCGAGCATCCTGGTGACGGGAAGAAAAGCCAGGGCAAGCACTCCCGTGAGGAGAACGACGGTGCGGGAAATCTCGCTGGAGAGCTTCCCCAGGGAGGTGACGACGAGCACGCCCGCGGTGGCAAGGAAGGCGGACCTCCATAGGGCCTTTATTTCGTCCCAGAAGGAGAACCGTCTCGTGTAGAGGCCTTCGTACAAAAGGAAGAAACCCCAGAGGAGGAAGACCCACCATACCTTCAGAACGCTCCCGGAGGGCCCCGAAGCAGGGAAACCGGAATAGAACGCCGGAAGGACCTCAAGCCTGAGAAAGGTGGCGGCCTTGAAGACCGCCACCAGCGAAGCGGCGTCAAGGAGGGCGATGGCGAAGACCTCGAGGGCTGTTTTTGCCCTGTTCATGTGAGACATCATCCCCCCGGCAAAGCCCTTCCGGGCCGTTATTCGACGAGCTTCTCCGCTATCTGCACGGCGTTCAGGGCCGCGCCCTTCCGGAGGTTGTCGGCCACGATCCAGATGTTCAGGCCGCACTCGACCGTATCGTCCTCCCGCACGCGGCCCACGTAGGTCTCGTCCTTGTCGGCCACCTCGACGGGCAGGGGATAGACGTTCTTCTCCGGGGCGTCGAAGACGACCACGCCAGGGGCCTCGGCGAGCACGGCGCGCGCCTCGTTGGCAGTCAGCTTCCTTTCGGTCTCGATGTTCAGGCTCTCGCTGTGGCAGCGAAAGACCGGCACCCGAACGGTGGTGGCCGTCACCCGGACGGAGTCGTCCCCCATGATTTTCCTGGTCTCCTCCACCATCTTCATCTCTTCCCTGGTATAGCCGTCTTCGAGGAAGGCGTCGATGTGGGGCAGGACGTTAAAGGCTATCTGGTGCGGATAGACGCTCGTCCTGGGCTCCCTGAAACTCAGGATGTCCCGGGTCTGCTCCAGAAGCTCATCCATGGCCTTCTTCCCCGTGCCCGAGACGCTCTGAAACGTGGTGACCACCACCCGCTTTATCCGGGCGGCGTCGTGCAGGGGCTTCAGAACCACGACCATCTGGATGGTCGAGCAGTTGGGATTGGCGATGATGCCCTTGTGCCGGGCAAGGTCATGGGCGTTTACCTCGGGCACGACCAGGGGCACCTCCGGGTCCATGCGCCACTGGCTGGAGTTGTCCACCACCACGCAGCCCGAGGCGGCGGCCACGGGGGCCCAGGTCCTGGAGCGGGCGGCCCCGGCCGAAAAAAGGGCGATGTCGATGCCCGTGAAGGAGTTCTCCTTCACGGTGCGCACCGGGATGTCCTCCCCAAGGAAGGGAAGGGTCTTGCCCTCGGAGCGCTCCGATGCGAACAGCCTGAGCTCCTCCACGGGAAAGTGCCGCGACTCCAGGATGCTTATCATCTCGTTGCCCACAGCGCCCGTGGCGCCCACCACGGCCACCACGTATTTTTCTTTTCTCTTCAGCATGTTTAGCCCACACCTCGGGGGTAAGGTCCGTACCGAATTCCCATTTTACCACAGCGGGGGAGGGCTTCGCCTTCCCTAAAGGCCGCTGGAGCGGGCCTCCTCCGTGAGCTCTTCCCCCGCGAGGGACAGGGCGGCCTCCAGGACTTCTTCAACGCCGACCTCCCGGATGCAGGCGAAGTCCCCGCCCTCCGTGCACTGCTGGGGGGTGGGAGAGTACCGGAAGCAGGACGGGCAGCTCTCGTGCCGCAGGACCCGGCTCCGGCACTTCCAGGGCCTGAGCCAGCGGGGGTTGGTCGGCCCGAAGAGGGCCACCGTGGGCACTTGAAGTGCCGCGGCCAGGTGCATGAGGCCCGAGTCGTTGGTGATGAAAAGCCTGCATCTCTGCATGAGGGCGGCGGACTGGCGTATGCCGGCGGTCGTGACCGGGAAGACCTTCTCCGGCAGGCCCGTGGCGGCCCGCAGGGAGTCCTTGAGCGCGTCTTCCTCCGGCCCGCCGAAGAGGAGGAACCTGCAATCCCCCGATTGCTTCGCGAGGAGCCGGACGAGGCGGGCGTACTTCTCCTCCGGCCAGCGCTTCATGGCGTGGGCCTTGAAAAGGCTGCTCCCCGGATGAAACCCTATGAGATATGAGGACGCAAGGCGCCGCTCGCGGAGCCAGGCCGCGGCCTCCTCTCGCTCCTTCTCATCCAGATACACTTCCAGGGGATAGGGTTCGGGCTCCTCGATGCCGAGGAGGCCCAGGAGCCGGAGATCCTCCTCCACGTTATGGAGGCCGTCGTCCTCCCGGATGGTGCGGTTTTTGAGGAAGTTCATCTCCAGGAGGTCGTGCTCCCGGTAGCGATGCCCTATCCGCAGAGGCGCCCCCGCCAGGAAGGCCGCCAGGTTGTAGTCCTTCCGGTTCGACGGATAGAAATTGATGGAGGCATCGAACCTCCCCCTCAGGCCCAGGAGGAAACGGACCCCCGCGAGCTTGCTTGCGCTCAAGAATGGGAAGTGGATGTTCTCCGTTATGTGGGGGTTCCCGTCCAGAACCGCCTTTGTGCTTGCGAACATGTGCAGACAGGTTATCTTCGAGCCGAGCCTCTCCGTGATGTTTCGCAAGGCGGGCGTGGTCATGAGCACGTCCCCTATCCCGTAAAGGGGCAGGGCGAGTATCCTCTGAAACCCCGTACTCAAGCGGCCTCCCTGGCCACAACCCTGGTGCTCGGACAGAAGACGGGCACGGGCGCTCCGCGGGTGGAAAAAGCTGAAGGCAGGGGGCTCGAGCACACGAGACGTTCCTCACGGCCGTTTCCGCCCGGGATGACATTCGCTTCACGTTTTTCTTTTGCCCGCAAGCGTCCCCGTAGTGCACGGTGTGACTGGCTGTTATGGGGTGTGACCTTGCACGGAACCGATAATGCATGTCGCTTCTTTCGAAGGCAGGAGAGATATTGGACATATCGCCCGTGCAGGGCCCTGTCCTGAATGTCCCAAGGGGACCACGACACGTCCGGCGCCACAGGGAGAAGAGAGCAGAGAAGGGCGGATGGCGAATCTTTCCGCGGAAAGGAGCATCTCGTAAGCGAACATTCTGAAGCGGAGTTCTTTGACCTCGAACCAGAGCACAGAGGTCTTGGGGCGAGCTGCGTCCTGTAAGAGAGGATTCTGTTTCTCAAAGCACATTTCATCGGGCAAAAGAATTATAACATCCGGCGGAGTAAAACGGACGACGAGGCTCCTAAATCTCCTTCGTCCTTTCAAGGAGGTACTCCTCGTACTCTTCCGCCACTCTGTCCCACGTGCAGCCTTGTGCAAACTCCCGCGCCTTCTCCCCCATCTTTCTTCTGAGGGAGGCGTCCCGGGCAAGGGTTTCCATCTTTTCCGCGAGGTCCCTCGCGTCGGCCGTCCTGAAGGAAAGACCGAACCCCGCCCCGACGGCGAAGGCGAGTTCCTGTATATCGCTTACCACGACCGGTTTGCCCAGGGCCGCGGCTTCTATGACCACTATGCCCTGCCCCTCGTACCTCGACGGAAGAACGCAGAACATCGAGGAGGACAGAAACTCCTTTTTTCCGTCATCGTCCACATGGCCGAGGAACCGTACTTTCCCGGATGCCCCGGTTTCCCGAAAGAGGGCTTTCAGTTTCTCTTCGTCCCTTCCCTTTCCGGCGATGACCAGAGGCGTGTCCACGTGCCTCATTGCCTTTGCCAGGATATCCAGCCCCTTGTTATGCACGTGCAGTCTGCCAAGGTAGGCCACATAGCGCCCGTCGAAATGCTCCGCATCAAGGAGCGAGGGGTCTATGCCGTTGGATATCACCACGCCGCCAGCTAGCCTGAACTTCCGTTTGCTCGCCTCGGAGACGGACACCGAGTGCCTGAAAAGCCTGGGGTAGAAAGCCTCGACCAGAAAGAAGGGTAGGCCCAGGAGGAAGTAGCGCCTGAAGAGGTTCGCGCCTTCTCTGTGGTGGACCTGGATCGTGGCCTTCTCCGGCGCTATGAACCTCGAAAACACCGGATTAAACGGGGCGAAGTCCTCCACCACAAGGTCGGCGTGTCCACGGTGTCTCAGAAGGAAAACGGCCGCCTTGATGGCATAGCAGAATGTGCTGAGAACATAATTGTCCCTCTTCGTCCCGATGAAGCGAAACCTGAGCCTTCCCTCTTCGTAATCCCGAGCACCCGGGTATTTCCCGCATATGATTGTTACGTCATGCCTTTCGGCGAGTCTCCTGCCAATCTCCCTGGCTCGCACGGCGCCGCCGCCGGCGACCCATGGGTTTCCCACGTGGTCGTATATAAAGTGAAAGATTTTCACGAGCGTCCCCGCGGACCGGTGACCCCTTTGTACATGTCCTCGTACTCCCCGACCATCCGGCCCACGCCGTAGTAATCGGCCTTTTTTGCGGCCTGGGCCGAAAGGCGCGACCGCACGGCCGGGTCGGCTATCATCCTGGCCATTGCCTCCCTGAGGGAGTTTTTGTCCCGCGGCCTAACGAGCAGGCCCGTAACGTTGTCCTCTATGAGCTCGGGCACCCCGGAGACGTTCGTCGCGATGACCGGCGTTCCGACAAGGATCGCCTCTATG
>JARRLN010000099.1 GCA_037386965.1 Nitrospirota bacterium | reverse complement strand
ATGCCCTCCTTGAGGGAGACCGCCCGGGCGGTCTCGGCGGCGTCGGCGTCGGTCACGGTGACGACCTCGTCATAGACCTTCGTGTTCAGGATGCCCGGGTAAAAACCCGCCCCGATGCCCGCTATCTTGTGGGGGCCGGGCTCCCCGCCCGAAAGAACGGGGGAGGCCGCGGGCTCCACCGCCGCGACGTGCACGGAGGGGTTTTTCTCCTTGAGGACCTCGCCCACCCCGGTGATGGTGCCGCCGGTGCCCACCCCGGCCACGAACCCGTCGGGGGGCCCGCCCAGGGCCTCCAGTATCTCCCGTGCGGTGGTGCGCCGGTGGACCTCGGGGTTGGCGGGGTTTTCGAACTGCTGGGGCATGTAATATTCGGGATGCTCCCGCTCTATCTCGGCGGCCCGCTCCACCGCACCCATCATGCCCTTATTGCCGGGGGTGAGGACCAACTCGGCCCCGAAGGCCTCGAGAAGTTGCCGCCGCTCCATGGACATGGTCTCCGGCATGGTGAGGATGAGGCGGTATCCCCTGACCGCCGAGACCATGGCCAGGCCGATGCCCGTGTTGCCGCTGGTGGGCTCCAGGATGGTGCCTCCGGGCTTGAGGCGCCCTTCGCGCTCAGCCCACTCTATCATGCCCAGGGAAATGCGGTCCTTCACCGAGCCGCCGGGGTTCTGGCCCTCGAGCTTGGCCCATATCTCCGCCGAGCCCCTCTCGGCCAGGCGGTTTATCCGCACCATGGGGGTGTTGCCTATCAGGCTCAGGACGTCGGGGTAAAGTTTCATGGGGCAATTATAACAGAACGTCCGCCGTGGGGTGGGCGAAGATGTGCAAAAGAGGGCCTATTTCCCCTCGGCCTTTTCCTTTTTCCTGGTCAGGAAACCCCAGGCGTTCTCCGCGATGCCCACGGCGAGATAGAGCATGGTGAAGACGAAGAGGGTGGCTTCCGGGTGCGTGACGAAGACAGCGATGGCCACCACGATGCCCACCAGTATCCAGAACGGGCGCCTCTCCCTGATGTTGATTTCCTTGAAGCTGTGAAACCGGAGCGTGCTGACCATGAGGAGAGAGACCAGGATGGCCACGATAAGGACGAAGGCGCTCTTGTGCGCGTTCCAGCCCATCTTGCCGTAGAAGACCACCATGGCCGCGGCCACGGCGGCGGCGGCGGGAATGGGCATTCCCGTGAACGACTTCTTCTCGGCCGAGCCCATCTGGATGTTATAGCGGGCCAGCCTCAGGGCGCCGCAGGCCACGAAGAGGAAGGCCACGCCCCAGCCCACCCGGCCGAAGGGGGCCAGGGCCCAGTTGTAAAGAAGGATGGCCGGGGCCGCCCCGAAGGCGATGACGTCGGAGAGGCTGTCCAGCTCTATGCCGAACCGCGTGGTGGTGTTGGTGTGGCGGGCCACCCAGCCGTCCATGGTGTCGAAAAGCCCTGCCACGATGATGGCCCAGGAGGCCGTGGGAAAGTTTCCCTTGAGCACCGAGACGATGGAGAAGAAGCCCGCGAACATGCCCCCCAGGGTGATGGTGCTCGGGAGGAGGAATATCCCCTTTCTCACTGCGCCTCCGGGAGAACGGCCAGCACCGTAAGGCCCGCCTTGACCTTCTCGCCCGGCTTCACCCTGACCCGCACGCCGGGGGGGAAGTAGTGGTCGAGCCGGGAGCTGAACTTGATGATGCCGAACCTCTCGCCCCGGCCCAGGCGGTCTCCGGGCTTCGTGCGGTTGACGGCCCTCCGGGCCATGACGCCGGCCACCTGGCGCACCAGGACCTGATGCTCCCCGCAGCGCAGAAGCATGGCAATGCTCTCGTTTCTCTCGGAGGCCTCCTCCCTGAAGGCTGCCAGGAACCTCCCCGGCCTGCGGGTGACGCTCAGAACTTCTCCGTCACAGGGGCAGCGGTTTACGTGGACATTAAAAGCGGACATGAAAACGCTTATCTTCGTGGCCGGCCCCTCCAGGGGCACGGCCCCGCTTACGGGTCCCACGCCGATGACCGTGCCGTCGGCGGCGCTCAGGAAACCCGGCCCGGGGGGCGGGGTCCTTTCCGGGTCGCGGAAGAAATAGACCATGAAGAGGGCGAGGACCAGGGGGAGGAGGGCTGCCGGGGGGCCGAGGACGAAGACCGCGACGATGGTGAGGGCAGAGAATATCCCGATGAAGGGATACCCCTCGGGGGCCAGCCTCATCCCGAGGCCTCCTCAGGCCTTCTTCCTGTCAACGAGCTTGCCTTTCTTGAGCCAGGGCATCATGGCGCGGAGCTTGCCGCCCACCTCCTCGATGCGGTGCTCCTGGCCCCGGCGCGTCAGGGCGTTGAAGACGGGCTTGCCCGCCTTGCACTCCAGTATCCACTCCCGGGCGAAGGCGCCGGACTGGACCTCGTCGAGGATTTTCTTCATCTCCTCCCTGGTCTCGGCGGTGATGACCCGGGGGCCGCGGGTGAGGTCGCCGTACTGGGCGGTGTTGCTGACGGAGTAGCGCATGTTGGAGATGCCTCCTTCGTAGATGAGGTCCACGATGAGCTTGACCTCGTGGAGGCACTCGAAATAGGCCATCTCCGGCGCGTAGCCGGCTTCCACCAGGGTCTCGAAACCCGCCTGGATAAGGGCGGTCACGCCGCCGCAGAGGACGGCCTGCTCCCCGAAGAGGTCCGTTTCGGTCTCCTCGCGGAAAGTGGTTTCGATGATGCCCGCCTTGCCTCCGCCGATGGCAGCCGCGTAGGCCAGGGCCACGTCCCTCGTCTTGCCCGAGGGGTCCTGGTGCACGGCTATCAGGCAGGGTACGCCGCTGCCCTTTGTGTATTCGCTCCGGACGAGATGGCCGGGGCCCTTGGGGGCGACCATGAAGACGTTGGCCCCGGCGGGCGGGACGATCTGGCCGTAATGGATGTTGAAGCCGTGGGCGAAGGCCAGGGAGACGCCGTCCTTCATGTGGGGGGCCACCTCCTCACGGTAGATGTCGGCCATGTACTCGTCGGGCAGAAGCATCATGACGACGTCGGCCGCCCGGGCCGCCTCGGCGGGTGTTTTGACGGTGAAGCCCGCCTTCCTTGCCTTCTCCCAGCTCGGGCCCTTCCGCGCCCCCACCACGACCTTCATGCCGCTGTCCTTGAGGTTGCCCGCATGGGCGTGCCCCTGGCTGCCGTAACCCAGGACGGCCACGGTCTTTTGCTTCAAAACGGAGAGCTTCGCGTCCTTGTCATAGTAAACCTTGACCATGGAAACCTCCAATCGAGAGTAAGAGTTCCGGGAAATCAAGGTCTTATTATATTACAAGCCGGCCCGATTTGCACCACGCCCCCAGACGCCGCGCAGTGCATGTGATACCATGTGCGTAAGGAAGACCGGTCTATCACATTTGGCGAGGAGGTGTCGTTCATGAAAGCGGGATTCATCGGGATTGGCCATCTGGGGCGGGCCATGGCCGGGCGTCTCCGGGACGAAGGGGTGGAGCTTGTGCTCTGGAACAGGACCCGGCGGAAGGCCCTGGACCTGGGCGTGCCCGTGGCCGAATCACCCGCCGAGGTCTTCGCAAGCGCCGACCTTGCCTTCATGAACCTCTTTGACAGCGACGCGGTGCGCTCCGTCCTCACCGGGGAGAACGGCTTTGCGGGCTGTCCGGAGAAGAAAGGGAAAGTCGTCGTGGACACCACGACGAACCACTTCCGGGACGTGCTGGATTTCCACCGCATCCTGAGAGAGCAGGGGGCCTTCTACGTGGAAAGCCCGGTGGCCGGGAGCGTGGTGCCCGCCAGCCGGGGCACCCTCACGGTGATGGCAAGCGGCGAGGAGGCCGCCTTCGAGCGCGCCCGGCCGTACCTCGAGCTCATCGGGAAGAACGTCTTCTACCTGAGGGAAGCCGGCAGGGCGACCCGGATGAAGCTCATCAACAACCTGGTCCTGGGTGTTCTGATGGGGGGCATCGCCGAGGCGGCGTCCCTGGCTGAGGAGGCCGGCATCCCGAAGGAGGAGGCACTGGACATTCTGGCCGCGGGGGCGGGGAACTCCGCCGTCATGAACGCCAAGAAGGACAAGCTCCTCAAGGAGGACTTCTCCTGCCATTTCTCCGGAGCCCTCATGTACAAGGACCTCCATTATCTCCAGGACCTCGCCCGGGAGGTGGGGATGCCCCTGTTTACGGGCAGCGCGGTCAAGGAGGTCTTCGCCCTGGGCTTCCCCCAGGGGCTGGGCGGAGAGGACTTCTCGGCCGTCTACCGGGCCCTGCGGGGCCTGAAGCGCGAGGGGTGACAGGGGCCGGCGTGCGGGAGGGTGAGGCGCTTTGCCCTCCCCGACGGTGCTTCCGCCCATCCTCCGGGCCGCTTCTTTCGGCCCGTTCCTGGCCGGATGGTGTTCTTCCGCGTATTCAATGTCCGGCATGACGGTGCCGGCTTTATGTGAGGAGAGGGGAGGGCTCCGGAAGCGCATGGCCGGACCTGTGGGATGGCCATGAGACGTGGCGGAGGATTTGGAGCGGGAGGATGTGGAGGAGCGGAAATACAGGGGAAAAAGCGAGCGGCAAGAGAAAGGCCCGTTGTGAAAAGGCCCGTTGTGACGGGGCGCACCCGCATCCGGGCTGCTCATGGTATATGATGACAGGGAAAGGAGCCGAATGAGCGGAGGCGGAGAAGAGAAGAAAAGGGGCATCATCTCGCGGCTGACCGACGCCCTTTTCGAGGAAGTGGACAGGGAAAGGATGCCGGGGCGGGGGACGTTTTCACCGGCCCAGGGGGAGCCTGCGATTCTCAGCGGGCGGCTTCTCGAGCAGATCGAGGCCGAGGTGGAGAGGGCGGGCGCTGAGCTCGTGAAGTTCCTCGAGCTGGTCGAGTCCTTCGTGGATATCATCCCCGAGGAACAGAAGCGCTATTCCGCGGCCCTGAAGGCCTTCACCCATGCATCGGGCCTCACGCGCGAGGACGTCCTCAAAGCGGCCGACCGCCAGCTCGAAGAAGTGGCCCGGCAGAAAGGGGGCTTCTCCAAGCGGCTGGCCAAATGGCAGGGCGAGCTCAAGGTGCTTCAGGCGCGGGCGGGGGAGGTGCGGGGCCAGATAGGCCGCCTAGAGGAGAGGGTGCGGGAGCTGGAGGCCGAGGAGAAAAGGATACTGGAGGTAGTGGCCGCCGGGGAGAAGGAGGCCGCAGAGGCCGAAGGGAAGTTCGACGACATGGCCGAGGACCTGGCGCGCCGGATAAGATGGGTGAAGGGCAAGATCGAAGGCCGCGGGGAAGGGGAAAGCAGCGAGAAAGCGGCCCCCCGCGCCGAGACGGCCGATGTCCGGGCCCCGACCCCTGTCCCGCCCGCCGAGAACGAGCCCGCGCCGGAACCCCCTCCGGATGCCTATGTGGGCGAGGTAAAAAACCCCATGGCGGGGGAAGGCACCGCCGGGGAGAAGCGCCGGAAGCCCTGTCCGGACTGCGGGGGCGAGCTTAACTGGTACGCGGCGGAGAGGAAGTGGATGTGTTACGCCTGCGCTCACGAGGAGGACGGGTAAGGCCCTCCGCCTCCGACTGAGCGGTCCCCTCTTCCGGCCCGCAGAGGGCCGGCTTCGGCACCGCCCTTTCCGACTTTTTCCCTAAGCCGTCGCGGCGGCGCCTTTTCTCCTGGGGCGCTTGTTGGCTTCGAGCACCTTCTTTCTGAGCCTGAGGGAAGCAGGGGTGACCTCCAGAAGCTCGTCCTCCCTGATGAACTCCAGGGCGTGCTCGACCGAGAGGGTCCTCGGAGGGATGAGCTTGATGGCCTCGTCCGCCCCGGCCGCCCGCATGTTGGTGAGCTTTTTCTCCCTGGTGACGTTGACGTCCAGGTCGGCGTCCCGGGAGCTCTCCCCGATGATCATCCCCTCGTAGACCTGGGTCCCCTCCGGGATGAAAAGGGTGCCCCGGGGCTGCAGGTGAAACAGGGCGTAGGGAGTGGCCGCACCCCTTCTGTCCGATATCAGGGCCCCGGTGGGGCGCTTGGAGAGAGGGCCCATCCAGGGCTCGTAGCCCTCGAATATTTGGTGGGCCAGCCCGGTCCCCCGCGTGTCGGTGAGGAACTGGGAGCGGAAGCCGATGAGCCCCCGGGAGGGAACCCGGAATTCCATCCGCACCCGGGCCCGGGCGTTGTGCATCCGGAGCATCTTGCCTTTTCTCAGGCCCACCATCTGGGCGAGCACGCCCACGTACTCCTCGGGGATGTCCACCACCAGCAGCTCCACGGGCTCATGAATGACGCCGTCGATGTCTTTTGTGATGACCTCGGGCATGGAGACGGATAGCTCGTAGCCCTCTCTGCGCATCGTCTCTATGAGGATGGCCAGCTGAAGCTCGCCCCGTCCCTTGACCACGAAGGAGTCGGTCCCGGAAAAATCCACCCGGATGCTCACGTTGTGCAGGACCTCCTTCTCGAGCCTCTCGCGCATCTGCCGCGAGGTGACGAACCTGCCCTCGCGCCCGGCAAACGGGGAGGTGTTGACCGAGAAGACCATGGAGAGGGTGGGCTCCTCCACGGCGATGCGGGGCAGGGGGCGGGGGTCGGCGACATCCGTGACGGTGTCGCCGATGCCGGCGCCGTCGAGGCCGGCCAGGCAAAGGATGTCTCCGGCGGAAGCGCTCTGGATGGGCTGCTTGGTGAGGCCCTGGAAGGCGTAGAGCATGGTCACCTTGGCCCGGGCCGGCGGCTCCTCCCTGCCGGTGATGCCCACGGTCTCCCCCTGCCGTATGGTTCCGGAGAAGACCCTGCCTATGGCGAGCCTGCCGGTGTAGTCGTCGTAGGCGAGGTTGGTGACCAGCATCCGAAGGGGCAGCTCGTCGTCATAAGAGGGCGCGGGGACGTGGGCGAGGATTGCCTCGAAGAGGGGCTCCAGGCTCTCCAGGCCCTCGGTGGGATGGGTGGAGGCCACCCCGGCCTTGGCGTTGGTGTAGAGGATGGGGAAGTCGAGCTGCTCCTCCTCGGCCCCCAGGTCTATGAAGAGGTCGTAGACCTCGTTCAGGACCTCCTGGATGCGGGCGTCGGACCGGTCTATCTTGTTGACGACCAGGACGGGCGGGAGCCGAAGCTCCAGGGCCTTCCTCAGGACGAACCGGGTCTGGGGCAGGGGGCCCTCGGAGGCGTCCACCAGCAGGAGGACACCGTCGACCATCTTGAGGGTGCGCTCCACCTCGCCGCCGAAGTCGGCGTGCCCGGGGGTGTCGACGATGTTGATGGTGGTCTTGCCGTAGCGGATGGCCGTGTTCTTGGCCATGATGGTGATGCCCTTCTCCCGCTCCAGGTCGATGCTGTCCATGACCCTTTCGGCCACCTGCTGGTTGCTCCGGAAGATGCCGGACTGCCGGAGCATGCCGTCCACCAGGGTGGTCTTGCCGTGGTCGACGTGGGCGATGATGGCGACGTTCCCTTCCGGGGGCCTGCGGGTGTGTCTTTTGTCCGGCCGTCTCGCCGACCGGCTGCGTGGCGAGCCGGGCGGGGCTACCCGGCCTGCTCGCCCGGGGCCGATTCTTCGGGGGACGTCTCCGGGGCGGCTGCCTGGTCGTCCGCCGCGCTCTCGGGGCCGGCGGCCTTCTCAGCCAGCCTCTTTGCCCGCTTTTCTTCCTTCTTTTTCTTCTTGCTGACTTCCTTCCGTCTCTTTTCGGCCTTGTAAAAGTTCTTCCGGGCCAATGGCACCTCCGTGGTCTCGGGATTGGGTAAAGCAAGGGCGGCGCCTTGCAGTGCCGCCCTTCCCGGGGTTACAGCTTTTCGATGTTCTCCGCCTTGGGACCCTTGGCCCCGTCGACGATGTCGAAGCTTACGGCGTCTCCCTCGACGAGGGTCTTGAAACCCTGGCCCTGGATGGCGCTGTAATGGGCGAAAACGTCCTTGCCTTCATGAGTGGTGATGAAGCCGAAACCCTTCGCCTCGTTGAACCACTTCACTCTGCCTTCTGCCATGTGACGTGTCCTCCTTTCATGGATCTTAGAAAACGAGGAGGTCGCCACAAAAAAACCGCAGAGCGCGAGCTTTGCGGTTCTTGTCAACAACTAAGCTCCTCAGCTTCTCTCTTACTATGGCACAGTCCGGGGGGCGCGGTCAAGAGGAAAAGTGGGGATGACAGCCGAATGTAAGACAAATGTAGGCACATGAAACCGCAGACTCTTCGCCAGAGCATGCGACTGC
>JARRLN010000098.1 GCA_037386965.1 Nitrospirota bacterium | reverse complement strand
GTTCCGCGCCCGGGCCGCCCGGGCACATGGGGCATCGCGGTTCTGCCTGGTCACAAGCGGAAGGAAGGCCGCCCCGGGAGAGCTTGAGAGGATTGCCCGCATGCTCTCCGCCGTCCGGGAGGAGGGGCTTCTGCCCTGCGCCACCCTCGGGCTTCTTGGAAGACAGGAGCTTCGGATGCTCAAGGGGGCGGGGCTGGACCGTTACCACCACAACCTCGAGACCTCGCGGCTGTTCTTCCCCCGTGTGTGCACCACCCATACCTACGCCGAGAAGCTCCGCGCCGTGGAGGCCGCCCTGGCCGAGGGCCTCACGGTCTGCTCCGGGGGGCTGTTCGGCCTGGGGGACGGCCATGGAGGCGCTGCGCGTGGTGAGCCTCTACAGGTTTCTGCTCCCCGAGAAGGAGGTCCGGGTGGCGGGGGGAAGGCTCCAGGTGCTGGGCGAGATGGGGGCCCTGCTTTTTATGGCCGGGGCGGACGGGCTTCTTACGGGGGACTGCCTGACGGTTTCGGGCAGGAGGCCCGGGGACGACCTCAGGCTTATCGAACAGTACGGCATGCATCTTTCCCAAGGAGGGAGCCATGACCATTCTCATGATCAACAGGGTCAAGGCAGGGACAAGGCCGGAGGACCTCCAGCACGTCATCCCGCCGCACGTGGAGTGGCTCAGGCAGAGGATGGCCGAGGGGAAGGTCCTTCAGGCCGGAAAGTGGGGAGACATCGGAGGGATGTGGGTCTTTGAGGCGGGAAGCCTCGAGGAGGCCCGGGCATTGGTGGAGCAGGACCCCCTCATCTCCTCGGGCCTCACCACCTACGAGCTGGCGGAGTTCTTTCCGCTGAGCCCGAAGTAGGGGGACGCCGTGGCGCGCATAGGCATCCTGACCTGCTCGAACGCCACCGGGGAGCTGGGCTGCTCCTCGGCAAGCTGCCTGGCCGACCTGAGGAAGCGGCGGGGCGCCTTCGCCCGGTACGCCGAGGGGGAGAGGGTGGACCTGGTGGGCATCATAAGCTGCGCCGGGTGCCCCACCCTGGCGGGCCCCGAAAAGCTCCTGGCCCGCGTGCGGGGGCTTACCGGGTTCAGGGTGGACGCCATCCATCTGGCCAACTGCGTCAAGGCCTTCTGCCCCTTCAGGGAAAAGTACGTCCGGGCGCTTCGAGAGGCCTTCCCCGACATCGAGATAATCCCGGGCACCCACCAGGAGCACATCACCGATGGAGAGTTCCGGGAGAAGGTGCGAAAGCTCTTCGGGCAGCCCCGGAAGACCATGGTGGACATCATCAAGGGGACGGACTGATGCGGTGGACAGCGCCCGGGAGATAAAGGCGCACGCCTCGTCCCTGGGGGCGCGCCTGGCGGGCATTGCGGACCTGGCCCCTCTGAAGGCCGGGCTTCCCACCATACCCGGAGGGTTTCTTGACCCTTATGTCCGGGCCGTCTCCATAGCGCTGCCCTTGGAGGACGGCGTCATCGAGGCGGTTATGGAGAGGCCCACCCCGGAATACGCCCGGCACTACCGCGTGCTGAACGCCGGGCTTGACCTGATAGCCGCCGGGGTGGTCCGGTGGCTGGCCGACCGGGGGTCCCTTGCCCTGGGGGTGCCGGCCTCCCGCATACTGGACGAGGAGCGGCTCATGGGAGCCGTCTCCCACAAGGCCGTGGCCCGGATGGCGGGCCTCGGCTGGCAGGGGAAGAGCCTTCTGCTCGTCACACCGGAGATGGGGCCGCGGGTGCGGCTTGCCACGGTGCTCACGGACATGCCGCTCGAGCCGGACCGGCCCCTCGCGAACCGCTGCGGAGACTGCACCTGCTGCACCGATGCCTGTCCGGTGGGCGCCATACGGGGCGTTCCCACCGAGAGCCACTACCCGGGCAGGGAGGACGCGGTGGACCTCGCCGCCTGTAACGCCCGGACCCACGAGAACGCCCGCCTCGGAGGCGTCGGCGCCCGCATCTGCGGCGTCTGCGTAAGGGTTTGCCCCCACGGGGAAAAGAAAGCGGCCCGCCGCCCGGGATAGCTAGGCTCACGGCAGGCCGCGACGGTGAGGATGCTTCGCTCCCGGACGTGCCCTCTGCCGCCTCAAGGCCCTCTTTGCCGCTTGCCCGGTGCGCTTACATTTGAAACGACGCTGCGCTCGCCCCGGAAAAGAAGGCTTTTGAGCACGGCGGCGATTAACGCTCCTCCCGGGCCGGGCGCAGCGTCCTGAACCTCCCGATGAGGGTGGTGCCGCTCATGAGGTCGGCAAAACCCAGGCCCAACAGCGCCACCAGGCTCAGAATCATCGGGCGGATTCCCGTAAGCGCGAGAATGCCCAGCGTAATCGCCGTAATCCCGATGAGCACCTGCACGCCGGCCGCCGCAGATATGGCGGAGCTCGCCATGTCACGGATCATCTGCCGCTGTTCGGTCGCCTCGACCCACAGTGAGTTCAGGCGGGAGTTGACGCTGCTGCCGACCAGCACGGTGCTGCCGAAGGCGATGACCGCCGCGGGTATGAGCACCAGGGGGTATATGCCCAGAAGGGCCAGCACCCCGAGCACGATACCTATCACCCCGCCGAGGAACTCCGACGTCACGCCCAGGCCGAGACGCCCGACGTCCTCACTTTCGGCCGCGCTGCGCACGAGGTTCGCAAACCGGGCCGCAATGGCCCCGCCCTCGAACATCAAGGCACTCCCCACGGCGATTGTGGCCACGCCGAGCAGAATGTCCGGGAAAACCTGCGACAGCCCGAGAATGGTGATGACTATCGCTCCCACGCCCGCGATGCCCTCGGCCATCGAGCCGCGTATCATGGGCGCCATCGTCCTTCTTTCCGCCATCGCCTCCGCTGTAACGTTCGGATTAGCCATGTTCATTCTCCCTTAAAGTTTGATTGGCGGTTCGGGGTTCATACGATTGTCTCAGGGATAGGTGTCCGAAAGAGTTTTCACCATGGCAGGAACCTCCCTCCTCTCAGCGAGCCGTCCCCCGTGCTTCTAACCAAAGTCTAGTCCAATGCGGATGTTTGTCAAGACTGCGCGGGCGGCGGAGAGGAGAGGAAATTGCTCTCATAATTGATAATTCGCGCTCTGTGACATGCACGGGCGAATTTCAAACATTTCGGGTACATTCCAGGGTGAATGCGTTTCTGGTTAGCGAGGGCGGGGCTTCACCCGCCGGCAGATGATGGCGGCGATGGGGCAGGAGCGGGGGTGGTGAGCATATGCGGTATGTGGGTGGAGGTTGATTTGCTCTTTATGCCCAGCATGACGCCATTGTCTCGGGTGTGCTGTCTGGGAAGTGCAATCTGTAAGACCCCAAAATTTCGTGTAAAATACGTAATTACGATGAGCAACCAATTCTTGTTAATCGAGCGTCCTCCGACCACGGAGGAGTACCTGAGACTCCGTGAAACCGTTGGGTGGGGGGATATGGATGCCGAAGCTACAGGAGTTGGCTTGAGCACTTCTCTTTTTTCAGTTTGCGTATTGTTCGGCGATGAAGTTGTCGGATGCGGACGCGTTATAGGAGATGGTGGGATTTATTTCTATATCCAGGATGTAATCGTATCGCCGAAATTGCAGGGACAGGGAATCGGCGAACTCATAATGAACGCGCTAATGAAGTACCTGAAAGCACATGCCCACGCTAATGCTTTTATCGGTCTCATGGCGGCAAAGGGAAGGGCCGGGTTCTATAAGCGTTTCGGCTTTAGCGAGCGCCCTTCCGGCGCTCCGGGAATGTATATGGTAATGGAATAATGAAACGCATATTCTTCAAATCCGCCTTGTTCGCGTTGACCGTTGTCTCATTTATCGGTTCCGCGCACGGGCAGCAGACGAATATCCATGTCTCATTGCCGCCCTTGGTCGATGCGGGTATGAAGCACAACAGGTACATGTCCGCAAGCTACATCCGGATGGACGGTGAAAGACTGCATGTGAACGGAATGGACGTTAACACCATATTCAGGGGGCCCATAAGCAATACCACGGCCTGGGATATTTCCGTCGGCGTTGCATTGCTGGGGAGCGTTCTGGGCGGCCAGATGGATGTCGACGCTTCCGAGAGGGATGTAAGCGGTGTCGTCCTTCACGGCAGTTACAATCGTGAATACGTGGCGCTGAAGAATCCGTCCTCAAGCCTTATGCTTTTTATGGGAATACCCGTATCATTCGGCAATTTTATTCTTGAGAACCGGGAAGATGTGACCGTATACAACCTGATGGCGGGCCTGCAGGGAGGTGCCCGGCTGGACCTCAGGATGGGTGATTTTATCGGTGCTCCCCTGTTCATGGCTCATTTTATGGGGGGATATACGGAACGTTATGACGGCGGCGTATATTTGGAAAATCTCGATTCCGGCGGCGTCCCCGTCTTTGCCGTCATAACCGCTGGACTGGATATTATCTACCTTCCCCTCGGGCTGAAATTAAGCGGCATGTATCAGCGAACCTTCGAGTCTGGGGACAACGAGCCGATAGATGCGACACTGATACAGTTCGGTTTCAGCTTCTGAAAACCATGGTGTGCGTTGTGCATGTAACCACAGGCTTATTCTCCACTCGGACCAGGACGCTTGCACAACAAAAGACGGGGGCAGCCTTCCGGCCACCCCCGCCGTGGGGGGGAGTCCAATCCGTTGTGCAGCCGCCGGGGGCGGTCGCCCCTGGTCGCCGGGGCCGTGGCCCCCTATCGCATGTCGTACCCCGTCTCGCCGTGCTGGCTGAGGTCCAGGCCCTGGCGCTCATGCTCCTCGGAGACCCGGAGGCCCACAGCGGCGTCCACCACCTTTAGAAGAATGAAGCTCACCACGCCCGAGTAGGCGATGGTGGCCGCGCTGGCTATGAGCTGCGCGCCCACCAGGCCGGGGTTTCCGTGGAAAAGCCCGTCGGTGCCGCCGAAGGCCGCCGCGGCGAAGAGCCCCGTAGCGATGGCGCCCCAGAGGCCTCCCACCCCGTGGATGCCCAGGACGTCCAGGGAGTCGTCATAGCCCAAGCGGGGCCTGAGGTTGACGGCGATGTAGCAGAGGACGCCCGCCCCCACCCCGATGGCTATGGCCGAAAGCGGACTCACAAAGCCCGCCGCCGGCGTGATGCCCACCAGCCCGGCCACCGCTCCGGAGACCGCGCCGAAGGCCGTTGCCTTGCCCCGGTGCAGCCACTCGGTGAAGCTCCATCCCATGGCCGCCGCCGCCGCGCCGGTGTTGGTGGTGACGAAGGCCAGGGAGGCCAGCCCGTTTGAGGCCAGCGCGCTTCCGGCGTTGAACCCGAACCAGCCGAACCACAGGAGGGCCGCGCCGAGCACGGTCAGGGGCAGGTTGTGCGGCATCATCTGCTCCTCCAGGTACCCCTTTCTCTTGCCCACCACCAGGGCCGCCACGAAAGCCGCCACGGCCGAGTTTATGTGCACCACGGTGCCCCCGGCGAAGTCCAGCGCGCCCACCTTCGTCATTATCCAGCCGCCGCCCCACACCCAGTGGGCCACCGGGGAGTAGACGAAGGTCACCCAGAGGGCGCTGAAAAGGAGCATGGCCGAGAACTTCATCCTCTCGGCGAAGGCCCCGGTGATGAGCGCCGGGGTGATGACGGCGAACATGCCCTGAAACATCATGAAGATGTAATGGGGCACGGTGCCGTTTGCCTCCATGCCCACCCCCCTCAGGCCCACCATGGCGAGGGAGCCCACCAGGCCGCCCACGTCGGGGCCGAAGGCCAGGCTGTAGCCCCAGAGTATCCAGATGAGGCTTACCATGCAGAGCATCATGAAGCTGTGCATGATGGTGCCCAGGACGTTCTTGCTCCGCACCATGCCTCCGTAGAAGAAGGCCAGCCCCGGGGTCATCAGCATGACCAGGGCCGTGGAGACCAGAAGCCACGCCGTATCCCCCGGGCTTATCTCCGGAGCCTCCGCCGCTAGGGCGGCCCCCGCCGGAAGGAGCACCGCCCCGAGCGTAATCAATATCTTCAGCTTTCTCATAGCGCCTCCTCGCCCCTTTCGTCGGTTCTGATGCGGATGACCTCATCCAGCGCGGTGACGAAAATCTTTCCGTCCCCTATCTCCCCCGTGCGGGCGGCCCCCATGATGGCCTCCACCGCCTGTTCCACTAGGCCGTCGGGGACGGCGACCTCCACCTTTATCTTGGGGAGAAACTTCACCTCGTACTCCGCCCCCCGGTAGACCTCCAGGTGGCCCTTCTGCCTGCCGAACCCCTTGACCTCCACCACGGTCATGCCCTTGACGCCTATGTCCATGAGGGCCTGCCGTACTTCGTCCTGCCTGAAGTGCTTGATGACGGACGTTATCATCTTCATCCCTTACACTCCTCCTCCCGAAAAAGGATTTCTCCGAGAAGTAATCACGAACCGTGCCAGGGAAAATGTACTTCTAATCCGGGCGCTTGCGCCTTCTCTCCTCCCGACAAAAATGTATGCCGGACAAAACTGTCGGACATTTCTGTATGCCCTTGTTCCCGCCGTTCCTTTAAAGACAAGGGGTTCCTGGCTGGCACGTTTCTCGCAACCTCGGAGGCATGAGCGAGGACCGAGGCGTTTCCCTCAGAGAGGCCATCGGGCGGTTCGAGAGGGCGGAGATTCTGGATGCCCTGGAGCGGACCGGCTGGGTGAAGGCGAGGGCCGCCCGGAGGCTGGGGATTACGGAAAGGATGATAGGGTATAAGATAAGAAAATATGGCATCACGAAGGAGGTGAATGAGCAAGGCAAAGAGACGCAACAAGGGGAAAGAAGGGATTAAGGATTATCAAGGAAGCAAGCGGAATCATTATCCGAAAAAAAGAACGAAGGAGGGAAAATGCTCAGACACGTTTTGAAGGTATCGGCCGTGGCGCTGGTGTCTCGGACACTGGTGTCCCTGGCACTGGTGTCGCTGGCGCTGGCTGTCCCGCTGGCCGGTGCGGCGCGAGCCGTGGAGAAGGGCGGGGACGCCGAGGTCGCCGTGCTCAGCAACTATGTCTGGCGGGGCCTCACCCTGAGCGACGACTGGGTCGTGCAGCCCGCCGTGGGCGTCACCTACGGGCCCATGTACTTCAACCTCTGGAGCAACTACGACACCGACCCGGACGAGGTCACCGAGACGGACCTCACCGTGGCGTACACGCGGCCCCTCATGGAAAACCTCACCGGCGAGCTGGGCTACATCTACTATGCCCTGGAGGGGGTGGAGGACACCCAGGAGTTCTACCTCTCCCTCTCCTACGACTGGCTCGTCACTCCCAGCCTCACCTTCTACTACGACTTCGACGAGGGGACGGGCGGCTACCTGGTGCTGGCGCTTGAGTACGAGCGGGAGCTGAGCGACCGCGCCACACTGAACCTGGGGCTATCGGGCAGCGTGCTTTTCGACAACGCCGTGGTGGGTGTGACCGCCGCGGACGAGGAGTACACGAACCTTCATAACGGCGAGCTCTCGGGCTCGCTGAGCGTTCCCCTCCGGGAGGGCGTGGTGCTCGAGCCCATGCTGGCCTTCTCCTTCCCCCTGAGCGGGGACTTCAAGGACGCCACCGAGATGCTCAACGTCCCCGAGCACCGGGGCGACGACACGGTGTTTTACGGCGGGGCGACGGTGAGCGTGAGCTTCTAGAGACGCACGGGGGACTCGCGTCCCCCCTGCGTACCCCCTAAAGAATTTGAAGAGGATTTCGCATCCGCCTTACGTATCCCCCCTGGCAAGGAAAGGCCACTCCCTCCCTTGCGCTCAAGGGAGGAGGAAAACCGATGTGGAAAAGTCAATGCCACTTTTTTCCTTGACAACTAAAAGGACACCCTATATTGTACTTCAGTTGCAAATTTAACCCTTTGAAAGGAGGACGGACGTAATGAAACGCATTCAGTTTCTTATCCTGGGTATCGTT
>JARRLN010000097.1 GCA_037386965.1 Nitrospirota bacterium | reverse complement strand
GTGCGCAGGAGGGCCCTCTCCCCCTGTACCTCTGCCGGCCCACCGGTCATTAAAGCGGCCGACTATCGCTTTTACGTAATTGAGCACGAGCATCGCGGTATTGGAGTTTCTGCCGTCCACTATAACCTGAAGCGGGGCCGTCCGCCGGAGCAGCAGGTCGCTGCTGAACCGCTGTCCGACACGGAGCACCATCAGCACCCGCCTTTGCTCGATGAGCGGAGCAATCTGTTCCTCGTGGTCAATGACCGATACCTTACGAAAGGTCGGAGACCCTTCGAACTCCGCCAGCAGTTCCCGCGACTCAGTGCCCCCGTCTTCGTTGAATACAGCGTAAGGCACATGCTTCAGGTCATAGGTCGCGGCGTAGCCGAAGACCAGGAACTGCAGCAGGGGAGGGACTATCACGACGACCCTGCTCTTTCTGTCCTTGAATATCGCCAGAAATTCCTTCACCGCCAATGCGAATATCCGCTTCCCCATATCGGTATCCTACTCGAGGCGCTTGCGGGACTTCAGCCTGCTCATCCCGAGAAAAAACGCCGACATGAGCAGAAGCGCTGCCGCATTGGGGACAATGACCGTCCAGATGTTCCCCGCCAGAAAAACCGTCTGTAGTATAGCCACGAAATAGCGCGCCGCAATGAGGTGTGTCAAGACCCGCACAGCCAACGGCATGCTGCTGATATCGAAAATGAATCCCGAAAGAATAAAGGCCGGAAGGAAGGTTGCGATGATGGCCGCCTGGCCGGCCACGAACTGATTCTTTGCCATGATCGAAATCAGCAGACCCATGCCGAGGGCTGCAAGGAGGAACAACGACGAGGCAAGCAGGAGCACCGCCAGGGAACCGCGCAGGGGTACGCCAAAGAGAAAGAACGCCATAAGAACCGACAGCGCCAACCCGCCCATTCCCAGAATAAAGTACGGCACGAGCTTTCCCAGAAGCACCTCCTGTATGGAAACAGGCGTGACCAGAAGAGCTTCCATCGTGCCCCGCTCCCACTCCCGGGCCATGATCATAGCCGTGAGGAGCGCCCCTATCAGGGTCATGATGACGGCAATCAAGCCGGGCACCAGGAAGTTGCGGCTTCTCATCTCGCTGTTGTACCAGACCCGTTCCTGCACCTGAACCGGAAGGGGCACGTCCGTTCCTTCCTCCTGCGCCCGATGTCGGAGCCAGGTCGCCCATGCCCCTTCCACATAACCGGAAACTATCCTGCCGTTGTTTGCGTCCGTTCCTCTGACGATGACCTGCACCGGAGCGCCGCCGGGTGTCTCGGCCTGCCGTGAAAAATCCTCTCTCAGATGTACGATGCCCTCCACATTGCCGGCCAGGAGGGCGTCTTCGGCCTGCCGCACATCAGACAAGATGACGGGTTCAAAATATCGGGACTGCCGAAACGCGCTTACCAGGCCCGATGTGCCGGCATCGGGATGTTCCACCACGATTGCTATCGGGACATGCTCGGCGTCGAGGGAGACGCCGTACCCGAAGAGGAAAAGCAGCGCCACCGGCATGAGAAAGGCTATGGCCATGCTGCTCGGGTCGCGAAGGACCTGAAGGAACTCCTTGCGCATCAAGCCCCGCAGGCGCATCATCCTGCTTCTCCGGGAAAGCCGGTCCTTATGGCTATTCACGGTCATGGTACCCCTTTTCGCTCATATCCCTCTATGAAACTGATGAAAGCATCCTCGATGGTGGGCGATGGAATTTTCTCGGAGCGAACCCTGTCCTTGATTTCGGCGGGCGGTCCCAGGGCCAAAATCTCCCCGGTCGCCATGATGGCCAGCCGGTCGCAGTACTCCGCCTCTTCCATGAAGTGCGTAGTGACCAATATGGTCACGCCACGCTCCGCCAGTGCGTTGATGCGGAGCCAGAACTCGCGCCTGGCCAAAGGGTCCACGCCCGAGGTTGGCTCATCAAGAAAAAGTATCTCGGGCTCGTGCATGAGCGCGCAGGCCATGGCAAGCCGCTGCTTAAACCCCAGGGGCAGTGTAATGCTCGTTACCCCGGCCATGCCTGAAAGCGAGAACTGCTCCAAGGCCCAGTGGATCCTCCGCTCACGGCGGTTGCCCGTCAGGTTGTACGCACTGCTGAAGAATTTGAGGTTTTCCAGCACGCTCAGGTTGCCGTAAAGGGAAAACTTCTGCGACATGTAGCCGACCCGGGCCCGCGCAGACGCTGCGGCCCGCCGCAAGTCGACGCCCGCTACCCTGATGCTTCCTCCGCTGGCAGGCAGAAGGCCGCACAACATCCGGAAAGTTGTCGACTTTCCCGCACCGTTGGCGCCAAGCAGCCCGAAAACCTCCCCTCTCATCACGGAGAAGGTCACCCCCCTTACGGCGTAAAAGTCTCCGAACCGCCGCTTTAAATCTTTGACGTCGATAACCCTTTCATCAGCAGCCACATGACCGTCTGTACCCGTCCGTTCCGCCTCCGCTGGTCTGTCCAAGCCGGCCTTATCCCTGCGGTCCCTCATCATGGAGACGAAACTGTCCTCAAACCGGGGTGGGACCGGATACAGTGCCAGTTTTCCAACCGAGGGCAGGAGGCGCTCGGCTTCGGCAGCGGCAGCGCTTTCCACGACAAGCCGTACACCCTCTCCCTGGACGACGGCGTCTATCACGCCCGGACGGTTGAAGAGCTTTTCTTGCAGTGACCGGCTTTTCATGCCTTCGGCCGTCACGGCGTAGGTGTGTCCTTTCATGCGCTCACTGAACTCAGCGGGCGGACCCTGCCCGAGTATATGTCCATCATGAAGCATGGCGACGGCATCACAACGCTCGGCCTCATCGAGATAAGCGGTGCTGAGTAGCACACTCGCCCCTTCCTCTCTGACCAGACGATTAATGATGGACCAGAGTTCCCGCCTCGATACGGGGTCGATGCCCACCGTGGCCTCATCGAGAAGCAGAAGCTCCGGTGACCGCAGGAGTGTGCAGGCCAAGCCGAGTTTTTGTTTCATGCCGCCCGAAAGACGGCCTGAAAGACGGGCGGTGAAAGGCTGCAGGCCGGTCATGTGCAGCAGTTCCCCGATGCGCACCGGCCGCTTCGCATACGGGACGCCCTGCAGGTCGGCGTACAGGTTCAGGTTCTCCTGAACGGAAAGGTCTTCATAGAGTCCGAACCTCTGGGGCATGTACCCCAGGGAAGCCTGCACGGACAGGTACTGGCGCGTGGCATCCATTCCCAGCACGCTCACCCGGCCCGAATCCGGCACGAGAAGACCCGCCACCAGTCTCATCAAAGTCGTCTTGCCCGCGCCGTCCGGCCCCACCAAGCCCGTAATGGATCCTCTTTCCACACGCATCGAAACGGACTTCAGGGCCTCTATCTCGTGCCCGGCGGCCTTAAAGGTCTTGGTCACTTCATCCAATCCGACGACCGCGTCGCCCTTGCCCATCATCCCCCGGTCTCTCCATGTCGGCACGTCATGGGTCCGTGCAACGCTCTCTATCCGTGCCTTCTTCTGCGGGAGCCTGGTTCAATGGAACGGTCACTGTCGCCGGCATCCCCATGCGCAGCTCGTGTTGGGGATTGCACACATACACCCGCACCTGGTATACGAGGCTTGTGCGCACCTCTTTTGTCTCGACCGACTTTGGCGTAAACTGCGCCGTGGGGGAGATAAACCCGATCCAAGCCTTGTAGCGCTTTCCCGGATAGGTGTCGGTGCTTACCACTGCGGACATGCCCGTCCATATCTTGCCGAGTTCCGTTTCAGGGACGTAGGCTCTGACCCACAGGGGGTCGTCAAGGGCAATGATGAGAACGGCTTTTTGGGCCGAAGCCATGTCGCCGGGCTCAAGAAGCCGCACCTGGACTACTCCATCCGACGGAGCGTAGAGAGATGCATAGCTAAGCTCTCGCCGCGCCACGTCAAGCTGCGCCTCATAAGCCTTCAGGGTAGCCCTGGCAGCCGCGATATCCTCCCTGCGGGGGCCGGCGATTGCAAGGTCCAGGGCTTTCTGCAGCGCCTTCAGGCGGGCCTGCGCCGTCTCAAGCGCGGCCCTTGCGTCATCCTTCCTCTGCTCGGAAAGGACATCTTCGCCCGCAAGGTTGCGCACGCGGCGGTAGGTAAGCTCTGCCAAATGGAGCTCCGCTTTCGCGGCTTCCACATCCGCTCGCGCCTTGCCGATTTCCTCGGGACGTGTCCCGGCCTCCAGTCGTGCTACGACTTCCCGCTGGGCTGCCACGAGGGCTTCGGACCGGTCGACTTCGTGTTTCAGCCTGCGGTCGTCAAGGGTCGCCAGAAGCTGGCCCTCCCTGACGCGGTCGCCTTCCTGTGCCAGCACTGTTTCGATCCGTTCGGTAATATTGAACGCCAGGTTGACCTGCCGGATGTCAACGTTGCCGAACAGAACAAGCTCGTGGCGGGATTCCTTCTCATGCTTCGACTGCCACAGCCAGACACCACCGGCCACCGCCGAAACAAACAGCACAAGGAGAACAACCCGGAGCGCGGGCCTCCTCATATTCAATCCTCTCTCCGCAGACAAGCTCCTCGACAGTGCATAAAATCCGGCGTCAGAATGGCCTCCGCCAGGCCTTTATGTAGTTTAAGGATGAGTTCCTTGCCGTTGGCTTCATTCTATCACACCATGCGTGGTGCGTCTTAGATGTGGCGGTCCGCTTCATATAGCCCAAAAACCTCTTAAGACGAACTCGTAATGCGCTGCCTTGCCCCTTGCGATTAGAGGCATCTCCGGCCTGCTTGAAGCCCGCGAAGGGGCGTGATACGGTTTTATCATGAAGGCCGGGGCCGACCTCAAGAGGCTCGAGAAGAGCGTGCTTTATTCCGAGGAGCTGGGCATCGTGCTCAGGGGCGCGCGGGACGGGGAGCTTTTCAAGTGGTTTCTTGCGAGCATGCTTTTCGGGGCCAGGATATCGGAGACCATCGCCAAGAATACCTACAGGGCGTTCGAGAAGTACCGCCTTCTGGACCCGCGCGACATCCTCCGCGCGGGCTGGGATTTCCTCGTCTACCCCGTGATGCGGGAAGGGGGCTACGTGCGCTATGACGAGAAGACCTCCCGCCAGCTCCTCAAGGTCTGTAGCGACCTCATCGACCTCTACGGGGGGAGCCTGAACCGCCTGCACAAGGAGGCAGCGGACAGCCGGGACCTGGAAAAGAGGCTCGATGCGTTTTACGGCGTGGGCCCCGTCACGGTGAACATATTTTTGAGGGAGCTTCGGCCCCACTGGCCCAAGGCCGACCCCGAGCCGCTTCAGGCCGTCAAGAAACTCGCCCGCACATACGGCATCGACCTTTCGCGCTACGACCGGAAGACCGTAGCCTTCACCCGCCTCGAAGCCGGGCTTATACGGTTGAGGAAAGGGGGGTAGGGCGCACCGTCCGGCTGGCCGGACGCCGGCCACATTTCCTCAACCCATTCCGTTCATGGGTCTGAAAATGTTATTATTGAAGGCGACTTAGGGGTTGTTTGGACAGAATTGTGGCATTATGGCCCTATAGGCTGATATACAAGAGCTTATACGACAGCTAAAAAGAACCATAAGCATTGCTTATGGTTCTATAATAATTATTTACTTGTATATCCGTCAATTGTGTTGTAAAAAACAATCAATCCAGTTCTACTGGAGGAGGATAGTCCGAAGGGGCTAGCGTGAAAAGCCGACCATTGGTCGGCTTTTTCATCTTATTAATATGATTCCATAACCTTCTGTCCTGCTGTCACTGGATCTGCATCTAATTTTTGGTTTTGCCGCTTCTATTATTTGTTTCCAAAATAATTTCTCATTAGCTTCCTTGATCACCTTATATTTTATTAAGGTATATTTTTTTAATGGGCTAGCCAATATGTCTGACAATTGAAGACCATGAATATTCATCTTCTTCTTCCTGATCTTGATTCCATTTGATGTGAGACATCTCTGATAAAAATCGGCCTTCTTATACTTCCCGTCACCTCTGTAATATATCTTTTTGTATGCCTCTTGCAATGCAAAATTCTCTCTCTTCCCCCGGCATTCGGCAACTATATCACCCCTTGCACCCCGCTCACTAAGAAAATAGCAATATCTCTGCATTAGAGCTAATAAACTATACTGGTAGGGATGCCAAGGATCGTTGTATTTCTTTACGTGCTTCTTCTTGTCTAAGACAACAGTGATACTCTTATAATCAGACGTGCGTATCAAGTCCAGCAGTCTTTCATCAAAAGCGCGTGTAAGTTCAGGATCCTGCAAAATATAAAAAGGTCCTCTTCTCTGTATAATGTCCTTGGCGTGAAATACTATATCTCGCGTATTGAATATATCTTGTTTAAGGGCATCGAGTGCTGGAAGGAAAGCATTGGAGTAAGACTCAAGTTTAAATATTGTCCCTGTCAGCCCTAAGTACCGCGAGCCCTCCTCTTCAAGGGAAGGATAGGAAGGGAACATTTGTTCCCACAGCACCTTCCCCTTCATAAGAAGCCTAAACAGCTTCTTTTCAAGCTTACCATAACTGTGGTCACCAGATTCATCCAAAAAAAGTCTGTAGGTTGGTCTCGTAAGCATACGACATTATAACGATTTTATATCTAATATGGTAAGATTTATAGAAATCAGTAAACGGAAGTGGATATCTGAGGCTTCGAGTGTTAAGCAGCAAGCGGAATGTGACCTCTCCATCTCCATGTTGATATCCGTGAAAAGCGGAGTGAGTGATGGAGTGAAGACAACTGAATGAGGGGTCTTCAGAAAATGTACGAAGGATTTGTGACAGTGCCTAAACTAATCATATTGCTTTTCCTTCTCTTCCTTCTCAACGGATGTCTTCCCATCCCGCACAGTGACTATCTCGCGCCGGAGATATCGGGCGTGGTGCAGGATGGCGATAAGCCGGTGTCCGATGCACGCGTTTACCTGGATGCCACTTTCGACAGCAAGAACTGCGAGCAATACGACATGCAGGCCGAAACGACTGAAGCGGGTGAGTTTGTCATCGGCCCGGTGAAGAAATTCAGATGGGTTGTGCTTCTGATTGGCGACCCCATTGCGTACTGGACGTTGTGCGTGGATACGCCAGAGGGAAAAAAGGTGCTGCTCCAGCAGGGCGGCATCGGCATGTCGCCCCTGACACTGACTATCGAGTGCGACATATCCTCCTCCGAAATTCGCTACATCGAAGCCTTCGGGACGATAGAAGGCAAATGTATCGGAAAAGCCAGCCCTTAATTGTAGACCAAAAAAAGAAGTACTGCGTGCGGAATATCTTTAGTCCATCTCCATGCTTATATCCGCTGCGGGGGCGGAGTGGGTGATGGCTCCGGTGGAGATGTAATCCACGCCCGTGTGGGCTATGTGGGCCACGGTCTCTAGCGTCACGTTGCCCGAGGCCTCAAGCGCGGCCCGCCCCCGGGCCAGGGCCACGGCCTTCCGCATGTCCTCAAGCGACATGTTATCGAGCATGACCACGTCCGCCCCGGCAAGGAGGGCCTCCTCCACCTGCTCCAGGGTCTCGGCCTCCACCTCAATCCTGAGGAGCCGTCCCGCCCGGGCCTCCCGCACGAGGGCCACCGCCCGGGCG
>JARRLN010000096.1 GCA_037386965.1 Nitrospirota bacterium | reverse complement strand
GTGCGACGATAGAGATTTTAAGGCGATATCTGAAATCATAAATGACGCGGCCAGCGCCTACAGGGGCGTAATTCCTCCTGACCGTTGGAGAGCACCTTACATGTCGGAGGAAGAACTCCAGCACGAAATGTACGAGGGAGTGGTCTTCTGGGGATATGAGGAGGACGGGACGCTACAAGGCGTTATGGGGATTAAGGACGTACAAGACGTAACCCTTATAAGGCACGCCTACGTGAGGACCGCCTGGCGCAACCGGGGCATCGGCGGCCGCCTGCTTTCTTTCCTTCGCAAGCGGATATCGCGGCCTATACTGATAGGCACGTGGGCCGACGCGGCCTGGGCCATAGGCTTTTACCAGAAGCACGGCTTCACGGTCGTCTCCCCCGAGGAGAAAGAGCGCCTTCTCAGGAAATACTGGAACATCCCCGAGCGCCAGGTGGAGACCTCCGTGGTGCTCAGGGAGGGAGGGTAGGGACTCCCCAACCGGCCCGCGGGCCAGCCTCCTTCCCGTACACGATACCTTTTTATTCTGTTATAATCATGCACTTTTCAGCAGGTAATCTACAGATGGGAATAACCAGTATACTGTCCCAAAAGTATTTGTCATTGTCCGGCTTGACCGGACAATCCAGAAGCCTTCGAAAAGACCGGATTCCCCGATCAAGTCGGGAATGACACTGCAGGTTTTTTGCAAAGTATTTCTTGGACACCACACTAGGCTATAAAGAAAGAATGTTAAATGAGAGGTGCAGATGCCGACTATTTTCCATGGGCAAGACCTGACGTTCAAGAAGAAAGAGTCGCGCGTTCCCGAATTTCAGTGGCACATGAGCCCCCGATTGGGGAAGCTCGTAAATTCGAAACACCTTGAATTCTACGTCGTCTCATTGGACCCGGGCACATTTTCATTCCCTTATCATTTCCACCGCGCCGCCGAGGAATTGTTTCTGGTCATTGCCGGGGAGGCGACACTTCGAACGCCGGAGGGATTTCAAAAGGTCGTCCAGGGAGACGTTATTTTCTTCGAAGAAGGCCCTTCCGGCGCCCATCAACTTTATAACCACGCCGAGACCCCCTGTGTTTATCTGGACCTGAGGACAACCGTGGGCATAGATGTCTGTGAATATCCCGATTCGGGGAAAGTCAATATCCTTCCCTTTCTGGAGGTGTTCGAGAGCTCCTCGAAGGTGGACTATTACAAAGGCGAAGAGGAGGTGGCCGCAAAGTGGCCTAAGGAGATTATGAAGAAGCGACCCGCCAGTCAAAAGAGGAAGAAATAGGAGGAACCATGATTGCCGGGAATTCGGGCGAGGAGAAGAATAAGCATGCGTCGGTGGTAGTCAGTGGAGGCAGGGGTAGGCTTTTCCGGAACCGCGACTGAGGGCTTGCCTTCGGGCAGACCAAAGTGTGGATTGTGGATTATAAGATGGAGGTAAGACTTCTTCCTGTACACCGCAAGAGTCTCACGTTCGAATGACTGCGACTCACCCCTCCAAAGATGCAAAAAGCACGACGTGATTAGGGTTGCGATATACACCTACCACTCCGGGTATCGGAAATCGAAACTCTTGAAGATTTCATCCAGAAAGTCGTACCCAAAGAGGTCTTGAGAACCGCAAAGTTTCTTCCCGAAGACTGCATCTCTTGCACCTGGCACCGATGAGGAAAGTGCGATCGCAATTACAGGAATTGAACATGCTTCTCGCCCTAGTGTCCCCCTCGCATGTAGTTCTCGCGCCACTAACCATTACAGACCCGCTTCCATATTCTGTGACTGATGTTACATACCACGGGTTGTGGAGAGGTTATATTTCTTGTGGCTCGTATAGTGCTGAGATATTTTGCGTTCACAAAGCATTCGGAGAGTGCGTCAATGAAGAAGGGCACAATAATAGTCATCCTTGTGTCGACTCATTTACTGACACTTGCGCTCGGATTCTTTGGGGCTGCTTTGTACCTCAGGCAAACACTGGTCCGGGCAGCTTCGATGACGAATAGCTTAGCAATCATTTCTCATTATTCGTTGTTTACCCAAGCGCAACGTACGCTTGGCAGTGATGACGATTACCGCGATGCTTTGCTCTTATTTCTGAAAGCACTTGATAACGCGCGATCTCCTGATGGTCCCCTTTTTACTCTCGAAGTTTATAAAGCTGAGAAAGCTCTAACCTATGTTCGTCTTTCACGCGTCGAAGAGAATGGGGGCAATCATCAGGAATCACGAGAATATATGAACGAGGCACGGGATATCTGTCGAGAACTCAATTGGAGGGACTGTTCGTCTGAACGGTTAGTAATGCTTGTAGAGAAACTAGATCAAGAAGATGCTTTCAGTGAGTCGAAAGACAAATAATAGACAAATCATGTGAGTGCTGGCGACATTTGCGATATACAGCGAGATGTACTTTCTGAAGGTAAGAGATGTTTATTTGTGGAAATATTCAGATATTGTGGAGCAATTTCTTCGGTAGATCTCTGGGCACATTCTTCTATGGAGTTCACACTCCAGCCAGAAAGTCTCTTGAGAAGAAGAGTTGTGGGTGTATGACGCCTGATGGGTTGACTTCCATTGAGTATATTCGTAGAAATCATCTATTGGGTTTCTTTATTCCTTTTCGAACGGATCAAGACGATGGTAGTATGTGAATTTCTTCTTTAAAAGACGGTCAACAGGTTTCGCAGGCTTGTTGATTTGAAATAGTAACCGTGACGAGGGGTTTATATTATGAAGAAATACCTCTTATCTTTAATCCCGTTCATTATCTGTTCATTACTATCGCTTATCTATCTTTATATTCAACCTCAAGATTATCCACATCCAAGTTATCCTTATAGAACTCCTGGAGTGTTATATTACTTATCTAGCAGATGGTTCATCATTGGAATTGTTTTAAGTGTTCTTTGTTTTCTTATAATGGTAGTTGAAGATATTTTTGGTCGAATTGAGAAGTGGAGTGAAAGGCGGCACCTCAAAAAATAATGATTCTTCTTCCTGAAAGAATGATTGAAAAGGACGGGTTCTCTAGTGTAGAGCAGAACCGGAAATTATGAATGCAGGGTGGGCTCCGCCCACCGTTTTAAAGACCGCGTCCATGGACAAGTGGGCATAGCCCACCCTACGAGGACTAAATTATGGGGAGGTGGTATTATGGCTACTCCTAAAATAAATAACCCGATTGCTGAGAGAATTCTTGACTTAGAGAAGAAAGACGGCAGTCGGACAAAGATTAGAGTCAGACTCGCCAAACCGGAGCGAAGTGAAGACGGCGATTGGGTTTGTCCTTATGAGATTACCGGATTTGAGAGGCCAACGGGACTGAGAGTGTTCGGCGTTGATGCGATGCAGGCTCTACTTTTGGCAATCAAGGGTTTGAGTGTTGATTTGGAAATCATAGCTCGACGTGAGGAAGGCAAGCTAAGTTGGCTTGGGCAAGCTGGAGGTGGATTTCCAAGTCTCGATGAAACTGGCACTTTTATTCGATGGTAAAGTACCGCTGTATGATGCGAGGCGTTAATCCTTTCTACCGAAAAGATTCATCGTTGCAAGTAATTGAATCATGTTTAGTCGTAGGTGAACTCCACAAACCTTCCCCTGCGACTCACAGGGCTAAGGTAGGGGCCATCGACGGCGAATCCGACGCCCCCTACCCCCCAACCCTCTTCTTCCTCCCAGGCCAACACCCAGAGGGTCGTCCTGGGGCTCCCGGTGCACCGCCGTTGGCCAGGAATTTTTTCTCAGGAGAAAATCATCGTGCTTCGAGGGAGAGAACAGTCGCACCGGTGCTATCCTGGATAGTGAGGGAACCACGCACCGAAGAAGCCTCACCGCCTGCCACCTCAATAAGGCAATAACGGGGGACCTCCGGCGCCATGGAAAGAATGCATCCCTCTCGCGGCTCCACGTTGTTGCAAATCTGCTGAAAAAAACTCCCGCTATCCGCCCGAACCAACTTGACCCTGACCTCCGACAGCGTCGCCCCGCCCACATTGACGGCAAAACACGACATGGTTCCTCCGCCGGCACTGGCGGGAGTCGTGAAAAGTCTTGCGGTCGGCTGCGCTTGAGCGCCCTTATCCGCACACCCTGCGATGCCGAAAACGAAAACGGCCAGGAGAAGCAGCACACGGACTCTGGAGAAGTTCAATTCTCGACCACCCTCCTCAAGAAGACCTTGTCGATTCATTGGCCTCCATGCCGCATCCAGCAGTAACCGGGTTCATGTTGACATTGTATAAGCGATTTACAAAATAGGCAAGAGTCCAATTGCTATGGTTCACCGTGCGACTCACGGGGCATAGGACAGCCCTTTTACGGCTAACCCGGCCACCCCCTCTTGGCGTCCCGTTACAGAAGTACTCTGCAAAAAATCCGCCGGTGTCATTCCCCGGCTTGTTCGGGGAATCCAGTTTTTCAAAGACCTCTGGATTGTCCGGTCACGCCGGACAATGACAAAGAATTTCCGGGACGGGACACCAGCCTGCTCCCCTACCTCCAAACCCTCTCCTTCCTGCCCTTGGCGTAATAAAGGATAAAGCCCACCAGGGGCAGGAGCAGGACGACCACGAGCCAGAAGGGCTTCCGCCCAGGGGGGAAGCGGCTTCTCACGATATCCACCAGGGCTATCACCCAGAGGGTAGCCGGGGCCAGGGCGACCAGGGCCAGGGCCACCGCCGCTGGGTCGATAACTCTGAGGAAGGGCTCAAGGCCGTTCATCGCGCCCCGGGGCCGACCTTAATCATTATTATATGTCCGCGTGCCGCGCTCAGTAGCGCTTCTCCTTCTTCACCACCTTGCCGATGATGCGGAACTCCCCCCTGCGGACCTCCTGGTCGGCGAAGCGGGAGTTCAGGGGATGGAGCACATAGCGCGGGCCGTACTTCTTCAACTGCTTGAAGGTGGCCTCCCCTCCGGCGTTCTTCACCACCACGAAATCCCCCGGCTGGGCCTCCACGTGGGGGTTGACGATGATGACCTCCCCCTCGGTGAACTCCGGCTCCATGGAGTCCCCCGTCACCCTGAGGGCGAAGACGTTGGGCCCCCTGACGTCAGTCTCTATCCACTCGTCGGCGTCCCCCGGCTCGAAGGCGTCGCAGACTTCCTTCCACGCGCCGGCCTGCACCAGGGTGACCACCGGCACCCGCCCCCCCGGGCCGCCCCGGGCCGCAGGCTCCACGTTCGCCCCGCGGCGGGCCGGGCGTATCTCCCGCATCATCTCCTCGTGGGAGACCCCCAGGGCGTGCAGGATGTTCATGATGGCATGAAAGGAAGGCCGCCGCTGGGCCTTCTCGATATAGATGATATGGGCGTCGGAAACCCCCGCGGCCCGGGCCAGCTCCCGGGCCGAAAGTTTGAGGGCCTGCCGCCTGCGCTTGATGAGGGCGCCCAGCTCTCTCAGGTCGGCGTCCGAAAAGAAAGTCATGTATTAACTATAGTTTACTGAAAAACTCATGTCAAGCGTTTTTCACGAACTATGGTTCATAAAATCCTTGACATTGCCGGGGGTCGGGTCTAAACTAACCATAGTTAGCAAGGCCTCATGAAAGGAGGGTGTCCTCATGCAGAGATTCAGTCCCGGGAAGATGGCCTCGCGAAGGCGGCGGATGGGAAAAACCCAGACGGTCCTGGCAGGGGAGGCGGGGCTGAGCCAGGCCAGCGTATCGGCCCTGGAGCGGGGGAAGAAGGAGCCCCGGGCCTCCACCCTCCTCAGGGTGGCGGGGGTCCTCCGGTGCGGGGTGGAGGACCTCCTCGAATGGGAGGGCCGGGATGAGACGGCCTGACCGGGTGGAGATAATTCGCCGCGGCGCAGACCCCCTTCTGGTGAGGGACCAAGCCCTGCGGACCGCTCTCCGGCGGGCCGCCGCCCTCACGGCGGAGCACAGAAGGGCCCAGGCCGCCCTCATCCGGGCCAGGGCCGCCGTCCTCCGCCGCCTCGGGCCGCACTTGGGAGACGGCGCGGTCACCCTGCGGTCGGGCTCCGCCACCCTCAGGGTCACCCCCCGCGAGGAGGTCCTCCTGCCCGAAGCAAACGTCAGGGAGGCGCGGCGCCTTCTCGGCCGGAGGTTCTCCCGCATGGTCCGTTCTCGCCGCCTCTACTTCTGCCGCCGCGAGCTGCTCGGGCACCCCGAGGCCCGCGGGCTCCTGGAGGTCCGCACCCTCGCGCCCCGCTTCACCTTCCTTGCCGGCCAGGGCGCACCGCGCCGGAAGAAGGGAGAGGCCGCATGACGGAAGATGCCCTCAAAGAGTCCCTTCCAGGCGACCTGGGGCGCATTGCGGAGGCCGCGGGCCTGGAGGCCGCCCTCAAGATAGCCCGGGCCTTCCGGGGCTCCTACATTTACGTCCCCGGCCTGGATACGCTCATCCGGCAGGCCCGGGACGAGGACATCCGGCGCGAGCACCACGAAGGAAGCACCTCCGCGGAGCTTGCGGCAAAGTACGGCCTCTCCCAAAGGGGCGTCCGGAAGATCCTCCGCCGTCTCTCCCCCGCGCCCGTGCACCCTCTGGCCCGCACGCTCCTCATGCGAGCAAAGTGACCGGGGCCGCCCCGGCAGCGCATCGGCCTGGAAAGAAGCTAATGCTTCTGGGGCACTTCTTTCCCTCTCTCTCCCGGACGGGGAAAGCCCCGGCCCCCTACTGCCCCCAGGCCGCCTCGCCCGGCCTGCCCCACCAGAGGTAGAGGAAGTTCACCCCGGGCAGCCTCCTCAGGATGTGCTCGCCTTCCCGTAAGGCGCTCCGGGCCGTCACATCCGGCGCCTGGGTGGAGTAAATGCTCCCCTTGTAGCTCCCCGGCTTTGCGTACATGACGACCCTGGCCTGCTCCACACCCAGGGCCTGCTTCATCTCCTCCACCACCTCCGGCAGGTGCCGCATGCCGTCGATGAGCCCCAGCTCCTTTGCCATGGCGGCGGAGAAGGGCCGCCCGTCGGTGATGAGCTCAAGCCGGTCCGCTGCCAGGCGGTCGCCCCTGCCCTGGCGCACCACCTCCACGAACCTCCCGTACATGTCGTCTATGATGCCCTGGATTATCTCCAGCTCCTCCGGCGTGGTGGTCCTGAAGGGGGAGAAGACGTCCTTTTCCGGACCGGACTTCACCACCGTGTCCTCCACCCCTATCTTCGTCAGCAGGCCGTTCACGCCGAACTTCATCGCCATCACCCCTATGCTCCCGGTGATGGTGGTGGGATTGGCGTATATGCGGTCCGCCGCCGTGGCGATGTAGTAGGCCCCGGAGGTCCCCACGTCCATCAGGGCCGCATAGACCGGCACCTTGGTGCGCTCCCTGTAGCTCTTTATCTCGTGGTAGATGATGTCGCTGGTGGTCACCAGCCCCCCGGGGGAGTTGATGCGCACGATGAGCCCCTTGATGTCCTTGTCCTTCTCGGCCTTCTTCAGGGACTCCCGGATGCGGTCGGGCATGGAGGCCCCCGCAGGGGCCAGGGGGCCGCCCCGGGGCTTCTCCTCCGAAATAAACCCCGTCACGTCCATTATAAGAATCTTGGGCTGCCCCTCCCCCTCCACCACCTGCTCTTCCAAAGGCTGCTCCCGGGGCAGAAGGGATATATTGACGAGGGTGCACCCGCTCAGAAAAAAGAAAAGGACAAAG
>JARRLN010000095.1 GCA_037386965.1 Nitrospirota bacterium | reverse complement strand
AACGCGTCGGGGGGCATCACCAGGTGGGGAAGGAAAAACGCGCTCAGCCACCTGGTCGCCGGATGCCTTGCCATCTGCAGGAGGAACGGGTTGAACACCATATAGAAGAACCCGGCGAAGGGGCTTATCATTATCAGTATCTCGAGGCCGACCACGAAGTAGAGCACTATGGCGCCACCGAGGACCGTCTTTTTCTTGTTCATGGCAAAGTCCTCCGAAAAGGTTTATTGGTTTGGCTGCCGATGAAGAAATTAGAACCTATCTCAAAATTGATTTCGAAGCGAAAGGGAGAATAAATGGCGGCAGACAAGGAGGGAAGGGGAAATCGCCCGGAGGCGCAGTAGGGCTGCGTTGAGGACGATTTTCCCTTCAGGACGCCGTATGCCGCCATTTAGGCCTCTTTCGGCCAGGGGTCCCCGAAAAGTCGCAAGACTTTTCGGGGGTGAGCCGGAAGCGATTTTGAGATAGGTTCTGGAGCCCTTTTCATATGAAAAACCGCGAGGTGGCTCGCATCTTCAACGAGATGGCGGTCCTTCTGGAGGTCAAGGGCGAAAACCCTTTCCGCGTGAGGGCCTACCGGCGGGCGGCCCAGAACATCGAGGGCTACCCGAGGGCCATAGAGGAAGCCTCGCCGGAAGAGATTCTCTCCATTGCCGGCATCGGCCCCGACCTGGCGGGAAAGGTCCGGGAAATAGCGGAAACCGGGAAACTCAAAGCCATGGAGGACCTGAAGAAAGAAGTCCCCGGGGGTTTTGCGGCCATGCTCTCGGTCCCGGGCCTCGGCCCCAGGACGGCCAAGCTCGTGCTGGACCGCTTCGGGACCGTGGACCTGGAGGGCCTGGAGGAGCTGGCCCGGGAGCACCGGCTGGCGGGCCTTCCCGGCGTGGGCGCCAAGACGGAGAGAAACATCCTCAAGGGCATAGAGACCCTCAGGCTGAGGAGCGAGAGGCACCCTCTCGGGCTCGCCCTTCCCGCGGCCGAGGATATCCTGCGGCACCTCGGCGAGAAGGCCCCCGTCACCAGGATTGCACTTGCCGGAAGCCTGAGGCGATGGAAGGAGACCGTAAAGGACATGGACATCCTGGCCACCTCACCCCATGAGAGCCAGGTCATGAACGCCTTCGTGCACCTGCCCCATGTGAAGGAGGTCCTCATGAAGGGGCCGACAAAGACGGTCGTCGTCCTGGACCAGGACATCCAGGTGGACCTGAGAGTGGTGCGGGAGCAGTCCTTCGGCTCCGCGCTCTGCTACTTTACCGGAAGCAAGGCGCACAATATCCGCCTCAGGGAGATGGCCGTCCGCAGGGGTCTGAAACTCAACGAATACGGCGTCTTCGACGCCGGGGACGGGCGGCGGCTGGGTGGGGAGAGGGAAGAGGACGTTTACGAAGCCCTGGGCCTTGCCTTTGTGCCGCCCGAGCTGAGGGAAGACCGGGGAGAGGTGGAGGCGGCCCAGGAGGACGCCCTGCCGCACCTGGTGCAGAGGGGCGACATCCGGGGCGACCTTCACGTGCACACCAGGTGGAGCGACGGAAAGCACAGCCTTGAGGAGGTCGTCCAGGGGGCAAGGCGGAGGGGCTTTGAGTACATCGCCATCACGGACCATTCCAAAGGGCTCGGCGTCGCCCGGGGACTCACCGAAAAAAGACTCAGGGAGGAGGTCGAGGAGATAGAGGCCCTGAACGAAAGGCTCCAGGGGTTCAGGGTGCTGACCGGCACCGAGGTGGACATCCGGAGCGACGGCACTCTGGATTTCCCCGACAGGGTCCTCGAAAGCCTCGATGTGGTGGTGGCCTCCATCCACTCGGGCTTCAACCAGCCCATGGAGAAGCTCACCGGGCGCCTCATCGCGGCAATGCGGAACCCCCATGTGGACATCATCGCCCACCCCACCGGCCGCATCATCGGAGAGCGTGACGCCTACGAGGTGGACATGGAAGCGTTCCTTGAGGCGGCCCGGCAGACGGGGACGGCCCTCGAAATAAACGCCTATCCCCTCAGGCTCGACCTCAGCGACACCTATGCGCGTGCGGCCAGGGCCATGGGAATCCCCCTCGTCATCAGCACGGACACCCATCTCCTGGAGCACTTCGACCACATGGCCTACGGGGTGAGCGTGGCCCGGAGGGGCTGGCTCGAGAAGGACGACGTCCTGAACACAAAGAGCGCAGCGGAGTTTCTCAAGGCCCTCGGGAAAAGGCCCTGACCCCCGGGGGGCGCGGGTCCCCCCGTCAGCCTGCGAATTTCTTCCACCAGGCCTGGTTCCGCACGTACCAGGCCACCGTCCTTTCGATACCCGCGTCGAAGGTGGTGGCCGCCTTCCAGCCCGTATGGGCCTTCACTTTTTCTGAGTTCAGGCTGTAACGGAAGTCATGGCCCGGCCTGTCCATGACGAAAGTGATAAGGCTTTCGGGCTTTCCCAGAAGGGCGAGGATGCTTTTCACCACGTCGATATTGCGGCGCTCCTGGCCGCTGCCGATGTTGTAGGCCTCGCCCACCACGCCCTTCTCGCCCGCCTCGAATATCCCCCGCGCACAGTCCTCCACGTAAAGCCACTCCCGCACGTTCAATCCCTGGGCATATACGGGCACGGGCCGGTCCGCCAGCGCCCGGCTGATGACCACAGGGATGAGCTTCTCGGGATATTGCCACGGGCCGTAGTTGTTCGAGGGGCGCGCGATGACGACGGGCAGGCCGTACGTGTGCCGATACGCCCGTGCGAAAAGGTCTCCCGCGGCCTTGCTCGCCGAGTACGGGCTGTTGGGATTGAGCGGGGTCTCCTCGGTAAACTGTCCCGATTCCTCCAGATCGCCGTAGACCTCGTCCGTCGAAACGTGAACAAACCGTCCCACCCCGTGCTTCCTGGCCGCCTCCAGAAGGGTGACCGTGCCCCGCACGTTTGTGGACTCGAAGGGAAAAGCATCCTGTATCGAGCGGTCCAAGGTGAAAAACAATATCCACTCCTTTGGCGAAGAGGCCGTCAACCAGCATGCCGTCGGAGACGTCGCCGTGGACGAAGGAGTACCTGGGGTCGGCCTCGAAGTCCTTCAGCCTTTCGGCGTCTCCGGCGTAGGTGAGCGCATCGAGGTTCCGCACGCTCACGTCCCCTCCCCGCCCCAGAAGGAAGCGGATGACGTTGGAGCCGATGAAACCCGCTCCGCCCGTCACCAGAATGCGTTTCATCCGAGCTCCTTGAGAAACCTGTCCGTGGCGTCCTGCCACGAGGGAAGCGCCTTGCCCAGGACGTGCTCCACGGGGTATGTGTCAAGGACGGAAAAGGCCGGCCTTTCCGCCGCTGTTTTGAACTCCGCGCTCCTGGCGGGCTCGACCCTGCCCTTCCAGCCGAGGCGCGACAATATGTGGCAGGCCCACTCGTATCGGGAACAATAGCCCGAGTTGGTAACGTGGTACGTGCCGGGCTCTCCCCTGGCCAGAAGGCCGAGGGTGGCCTCGGCCAGGTCAAGGGCGTAGGTGGGGCGCGACACCTGGTCTTGCACCACCCGGAGCACGTCTCTCTCTGCCGCCCAAGCGCGGAGCTTCAGCGGAAAGGAGCTCTTGCCCCGGCCGAAGACCCAGCTCGTGCGGACGAGAAAATGTCGCGCGGCGACCTCCCTCAGCATCTCTTCCCCGAGGAGCTTGCTCTGGCCGTAGGCGTTTATGGGGTCGGGGACGTCGGAAATGGTATAGGGGCGCCCCAGGTCTCCCCTGAAAACGTAGTCGGTGCTGAAGTGCATCATGAGAGCACCCATCTCGGAAGCCGCCGTGGCCAGGTTCTTCACGCCCACCGCGTTGACCAGAAAGGCCCCTTCCCAGTCGGTCTCGGCCCGGTCGACTTCGTTGTAGGCCGCACAATTGATGAGCACCTCGGGCCTGGCCAGGGAGAGCGCCCGGGAGACGGAGGGGAGGTCTCCTATGTCCAGTTCGGCGTGGGAAAAGCCGGCCACCTCGTGCCCCGCCTCCCGTGCCGCACGCACCAGGGCCCTGCCCAGTTGTCCTCCGGCCCCGGTCACCATTATCCTCATGGCTCAAGCCGGTACGGGGAAGACGGGTCCCCTTCGTAGCGCACCTCGTCCACCGGCTCTCCCTTTCCCCACCCGGCGTAGAGCCTGTTGGGAAAGTTCAGGACGAGGCCGTCCTCGGCGCCCACGTTCCGGTAGGCGTGCACGACACCGGGAGGGACGACGACCAGGGTCGGGTTCTCCCTGCCCAGGCGAAGCACGCTCTTATGAGCGCCCGTGGGAGAGCCCTCCCGGGCGTCCCAGAGGAAAAGGTCGAAGGCCGAGGAGAAAAAAACGAAACAATCCGCCTGCTCCCTGTGCTCGTGAGGCCCCCGGGCCACGCCCGGGCGGGTCATGGACACGTAGGCCATGGCGGGAAAAAGCTCCCGGTCGACCTCATCCTTCCGGTAAAGCTCGGTGAGCCAGCCCCTCTGGTCGTGGTGAAAGCGGAGGCTCCGGACCAGGACGCCCTCGATGTCCCCCTCGCTGAATTCGGTCACAGGGCGACCTCCGAGTCGTCCCCGATATGGACCTTGAGGGCCTTGTGAAGCCCCCTGTCCTTCTGGATGACGGAGTTCCTTCCCACCAGGCTTTCCTCGAGCCTCTCCACCCCAAGGACCCTTGAGCCCTCCAGCATCACCACGAACTCCACGGAGGAGTCCTGCACCTGGCAGTTGTCGCCTATGCTTGTATAAGGACCGATGAAGGCGTTGCGTATGACCGTATCCTTGCCGATGACGGCCGGCCCCCGCACGGTGCTGTCTTCTATCAACGCGCCCTCCCCCACGAAGACCCGCCCGATGATATTGCTTCCGGCCTTCACCTTCCCCCGCACGTCGGTGTGCACCATCTCGTCCAGGACAACACGGTTTGCCTCCAGCATGTCGTCCTTCTTCCCCGTGTCCAGCCACCACGAGGTCAGAACGTGGCTTTTCACCTTTTTCCCCTGGGTGATCAGGCGCTGTATGGCGTCGGTAATCTCCAGCTCCCCGCGCCACGACGGCTTTATCTCCTCTATGGCCCGGTGAACCTCCGGAGAGAACACGTAGACGCCCACCAGGGCCAGGTTGGAAGGAGGCTCCTTGGGCTTTTCCATGAGGCGCACGATCTCGCCGTTGTCCCGAACCTCGGCAACGCCGAACCTCCAGGGCTCGTGGACCTCCTTCAGAAGGATGAGCGCATCCGGCCTCTCCGCCTGAAACTCCTCGACGAACCCCCTTATCCCCATGCCGATGAGGTTGTCCCCCAGGTACATGACAAAGGGAGAACCACCGAGGAAGTCGCGGGCCGTCCTGACGGCGTGGGCCAGGCCCGCCGGCCTGTCCTGCAGAATATAGGTGATTTTCACGCCCCAGAAGCCGCCGTCACCCAGGGCCTCTTTCACGTCGGGGCCGGTCTCGGGCGCTATGATGACGCCCAGATCCCTTATGCCGGCCGCGGCGATGGAGTCCACGACATAGTGGATGATGGGCTTGTTTGCCACCGGGATGAGCTGTTTCGCCGTGGTATGGGTCAGAGGTCTGAGCCTCGTCCCTTTGCCCCCGCTGAGCACCAGTGCCTTCATGGGACCTCCCTCGAATTCTCGGTAATTATAGCACACCGATGGTCCGTCCAAGGGGAAATGTGCTCGAAAATACATTATTTTTCACCTCTCCGAGGGTATAATGGCCATCATGAAAAAGACGGTCTACGTCTATGAGAAAAACAAGGAATCCCTTGCCTTTCTCCGAGGTTTCTTCTCCAAAAGCCGCAATTATCAGGCGTCTTTCTTCACAAACCTGCAAAAGCTCAAGGAGCAGGTAAAACGCGTGCAGCCGGACATATTCATCGCCGGATGTCCCCCCTGCCTGAAGCGGACGGCGGCCGTGGCCGACTCCCGCCCGGTCATGGGCATCCTTTCGGGCGACCTCTCCGGCGGCTTTCAGAGCCTCGAGGAAAATGCAATCGAACACTACATCACGCCGCCCTATCACGAAGGCGACCTCGCATACAAACTCCAGCTCGTCCAGCGAAACTTCGAAGACCTGGACGCGATGAAGCGGGAGCTAGGGGACCTCAGGGCCATCACCGAGCTGACCTCCATCCTCTCCTCGACATTGGACTCTCGCAAGGTGCTGTACCTCATCGTCAAGAAACTGAGCGAGCTCATTCCGGTTACCCGGTGCTCCATGTTGAGCGTGCCTTCCGCCGAGCATGAGACATTCACGGTGGTCTCCACTTTCGAGCATCCCGACGTCTTCAACCTCAAGCTCGACATCAACAAGTACCCCGAGATACGCAAGGCCCTCAGGACGAAAAAGGTCGTGGTCGTCCAAGACGCCACGCACGACCCCCTCATGCGAGCGGTCCTTCCCTCCATCGCCTCCCTGGGAATCCACGCCATCGTCGTGGCCCCGGTGATATTCCGCTCCGAAGTCATCGGGACCCTCTTTCTGCGGACCTCGCGTCGCGATTACGCCTTCACGGAAAGGGAGATACATCTCTGCCAGAGCGTGGCGAACGTCTCGGCCAATGCGCTGAACAACGCCTTCCTCTTCGAGCGTCTGAACTCCGAGAAGGTCGAGCTCCAAAAACTCGCCATCACCGACTTTCTCACCGGCGTTTACAACACGCGGTATCTCTACCACCGCCTCGAGGACGAGTTCAGCCGGGCGGCCCGATACAATACGGCCTTGAGCTGCATCATGTTCGACATCGACCATTTCAAGAGAATAAACGACACTTACGGGCACAGGGCGGGGGACATGGTCCTCCGGGAGTTCGCCGACCTGGTAAAGATGCACATCCGGAAAAGCGACATATTCGCCCGCTACGGCGGCGAGGAATTCATCCTGGTGCTGCCCCATTCCTACCTAGAAGGCGCCGTCACGGAGGGAAGGCGCATCAGAGACATTTTGCAGGCCCACTGTTTCCAGAGCATCTCCCTGGACGCACGCATAACCGTAAGCATGGGTGTGGCGGCCTTTCCTCACGAGGGCATCACCAGCGAGCACGAGCTCATCAACAAGGCCGACCAGGCCCTCCTCAAGGCAAAGGCGACTGGCCGGGCCAGGCTCGTCGTGGCCTATTGACTCTCCTTTCCCCCTCCTCTTTGCATAAAGGAGCCGTTTCTGCAAGAATATTGGAGAGAGCGTGGACCTGATAACCTCCCATATAAACGCCGATTTTGACGCCTTCGCCGGCATGGTGGCCGCCAAGAAGCTCTACCCCCGGGCCGAGGCGGTCTTCTCGGGCTCCCAGGAGAAAAAGCTCAGGGACTTTCTGGAGTCCTTCAGCATCATTCCCATCAGGCGCCTGAAGGACATAGACATCGGGCAGGTGCGAAAGCTCATCGTCGTTGACAGCAAGTCGCCCGACCGCTTGGGTCCCCTGGCCGAGCTCCTTTCGAAGCCCGGCGTCGAGGTGCATGTCTATGACCACCACGCCCATGCCGAGGGCGACATTCACGGGACCGTAGAGGTGGTGGAGCAGGTGGGCTCCACGGCGACCATCTTTACCGAAATCCTGGAGCGGAAGGCACTGAAGCCCACGCCCATGGAGGCCACGGCGCTTTGCCTGGGGATTTACGAGGAGACGGGCAACATGCTTTTCCCCGGCACGACGGAAAGGGACATGAAGGCGGCCGCCTATCTTCTCCGGTGCGGGGCCAGCCTGAAAATCGTCTCGGCCTACATGAAGACCGACCTCAACGTGGACGAGCTTCAGCTCCTCACGGAACTGACGCGTTCCGCCACCGAGCTGGCACTGGGAGGGCTCAGCATTCTCGTGGCCAAGGCCTCACTGCAGAGGTACCTGGGGGATGCGGCGCATCTGGCCCACAGGCTCATGGACATCGAGTACACCGACGCCGTCGTGCTCATCCTGAGCATGGAAGGAAAGATCGTTGTCGTGGGGAGAAGCCGTGCTCCGGAGCTGAACATCGCCCGGGTCATGGAAGCCCTCGACGGCGGAGGGCACCCCACCGCGGCATCGGCAACGTTGAAGGAAATGCCCCTGGAAATCCTGGAGGAGAAGATAGTGGGCCTTCTGAGGAAGGCCGTGAAGCCGGGGAAGTTCGCCGAAGACGTCATGACCAGCCCGGTCATCACCGTGGAGGCCGCCAAGACCATAAAGGAGGCCGAATCCCTGATGACCATACACGGGGTGAACGTTCTGCCCGTGGTCAGCGGCCAGCAGTACCTGGGCATCATCAGCCGGGAGTCCGTGGAAAAGGCCCTGTACCACGGCCTTGCAGAGAGCACCGTGCTGGAGTTTGCGACCACCGACGCCCTGACGGCCGAGAGGTACACGCCCATACGCCAGGTGGAAACACGCATGATAGAGCACAACCAGCGGTTCATGCCCGTCGTGGAGGACGGCGGCATCGTGGGCGCCATTACCCGGACGGACATCCTGCGGACGTTGTACGAGGAATATCTCCGGCGGCGCGGCGTGAAGAAACCCCTGGCGGGGGAAAGAGCGGGCCCGAAGAAGAACATCGCCTCCTGGCTCAAGAACCGCTATCCCGGGGACATCTACACCCTGCTCAGGATCGCCGGCGAGATAGCCGGCTCCCTTGGATACAACGCCTACCTGGTGGGCGGCTCCGTGCGGGACCTCCTCAGGGGAGAGGAGAACCTGGACCTCGACATCGTCATCGAGGGTAACGGCATCGACTTCGCCCGGCACCTGGCGGTGCGGCTGGGCGGGAGGGTCCGCGCGCACGAAAGGTTCGGGACCGCCAAGGTGATAACGGAGGGTCTCAAGCTCGACGTGGCCACGGCCCGGACCGAATACTACGAGACCCCGGCCGCCCTTCCCAAGGTGCAAGTGTCCTCCATAAAGAAGGACCTGTACCGCCGCGACTTTACCATAAACACCCTGGCCGTCAAGCTCAACCCCGGCTCCTTCGGCGAGATGGTGGACTTCTTCGGCGGCCAGCGCGACCTCAAGGAAAGGACCCTGCGGGTCCTGCACAACTTGAGCTTCGTGGAAGACCCCACCCGTGCCTTCCGGGCCGTCCGGTTTGCCGAGCGCTTCGGTTTCAAGCTCTCCAAGCACATCGAGAACCTGATTCGCTCCGCCGTGCGCATGAACCTTTTCGAGAGGCTTTCGGGCAAGAGGCTGCACGAGGAGCTCTCCCTCATTTTCCGGGAGAAGGAGCCCGTGCCCGTCATACGCGGCCTGGCCGAGCACGGACTCCTCACGGTCATCCACCCTTCGCTGGAGCTGACGGACAAACTTCAGGAGCTTCTGACCCAGGTGCACCACACCCTCACGTGGTTCACCCTGTCCTTCCCGGAGGAGAGGTGCGACAGGGCCCTCCTTTACCTGACGGCCCTCCTGACGGGCCTCACCGACGAGGAGAGGGAAAAGGCCCTGGAGAGGCTGGCCGTACCCTCCCGGGTCGGGGCGGCCGTGGACCGCAACATTCGCGATGCCCGGGAGGCCCTGAGGGTGCTTCCCCTGAAGGACCCGGCCGACATCCATAATGCCCTCTCCCAGGCAAGCCCGGAAGGCCTTCTTCTGGCCATGTCCATGACCACGAGCGAGGAAAAGCGGAAGGAGATGTCGACGTATCTCCTCCGGTGGCGCAAGGTAAAGCCCATTCTGAGGGGGAACGACCTCAAGCGGATGGGCATCGAAATGGGGCCCATCTACGCCGAGATACTGAAGAAGCTCCTGGAGGAGCGCCTTCGCGGTCGGCTCCTGAGCAGGGAAGACGAGGAGGGCTTCGTCCGGCGGTATGTCAGGTCGGCGGGCCTACGCTCGTGACTTATCCCTTGCCCTTGAGCCCCAGGACGTCCTGCATGTCGTAAAGGCCTGCGGGCTTCCCCGCCACCCAGAGGGCCGCCCTCAGGGCTCCCCGGGCGAAGGTGTCCCGGCTTGAGGCCCGGTGGGTGACTTCCACCCTCTCGCCCTGTCCCGCGAAAAGCACCGTGTGCTCCCCCACGATGTCCCCGCCCCGGAGGGCCTGGATGCCGATTTCCTTCTTCGTCCTCTCCCCGACGATGCCCTTCCGGGCATAGACGGCATCCTGCGCCAGGTCCCGCCCCAGGGCCCGCGCCACCGCTTCGGCCATCATCAGGGCCGTGCCCGAGGGCGCGTCCTTCTTCATGCGGTGGTGGGCCTCGAGGACCTCCACGTCGTAGTCGTCCCCCAGGGCCCGGGCGATGTCGGCCAACACCTTCAGAAGAAGGTTGACCCCCAGGCTCATGTTTGCCGCGCGCACACAGGGGACGCTCTGGGCGGCCCGGGCTATCTTCTGCAGGTCTTCGGCCGAAAACCCTGTGGTTCCCGTCACCACGGCCTTACCCGTCCGGACCGCCGCCTCCACGTTCAGGAGGGTCCCCTCGGGATGGGTGAAATCGACGAGTACGTCCGCCCCTTGAAGGGCCTTCTCCGCGCTCTCCTCGATGCTCACCCCCACCGGACCCACGCCGGCTACCTCACCGGCGTCGCTCCCCGCCCGGGGGTGGCCTGCCTTCTCGAAGGCACCGGCGAGGGCGACCCCTTCCAGTTCCTGCGCGAGCGCCACAATGCGGCTTCCCATCCTGCCGGCGGCCCCGGCCACGGCAATACGAACCATCGCTACCCTCCGCTCTCTACTTTTTCCATC
>JARRLN010000094.1 GCA_037386965.1 Nitrospirota bacterium | reverse complement strand
TCCAGATCGATGGTCATGGTCGAGTCTCCGTACCCAAAGTCCAGTCGGTCCTGCCGGTGATTCGGAAGTGAGAAGGAGTTTCACCTTCCAGAGTCAAGCTTCCACCAGACCTTTCGACCCGTCGACGAACCTGGGTAATCTGAATTCGCTTGCAGATTGTAGCCGATCGGGTCTTGGATCAACGATCGATTCCGAAGTAGGGTGGCATTCCCTGGAAAAGTCCCTGGCCCTGGCTCGGTAGGACTGGCGCTCGGGGACGCCAAACGCTCGGGCTCGGCAGTGGCAGTAGTGGTGGCTGTCGGTGCAGCCGACGGCGTGGGAGGCGCGCTGCAGCCAAGTAGTGCCCCCAGGGCGGCAAGCACGAGGATGCCCCGCCCGGTGCCGCGCGAGAGGCCCTCGATGTTCTCCAGGCTCCCGCCGAGGGCCTGGAAGGAGGCGTCCTTGAGGGCGGCCTCCCGCGTCTTGAGGGTTTTCAGGGATTCCTTGAACGCGGTCTGGGCCGAGACGGTCTCCAGGACGTCCTGCATCACCGCGTAGCCGACCATCGTGCTGCCCAGGCCGTAACTCTTGGCAAACGCCGTCTCGAAGGGGGCAAGCTTTGCGCGAACGGCGGAGTCCTCCGGAAGCTCCTTCTTGAGGGCCTCGATCTCCCTGGCCATGTCCGTGCGCGCCTTCTCGGCCCGGTCGAGGTAGGCGCTGGAGGCGGACTCCGCGGCCACGAACATGTCGGCCTGCGCCTTCTCCGAGAGGTTTATCACCGAGACCACGGCCATGACCTCCCGGAAGGCCTTCTGCCGGACGAAGCCCGCCTTCTCTTTTATCCGCCCCAGGCTCAGCAGGCTCATCAGGGACATGAGGCCGAAAAGCCCGAGCACGAGCCCGAACCCGAGGAGCATTTTCTGGGATATCTTCAGCCTGTCGAGCACCGGCTTCTCCTTTCAGGTTGTGACGTCCGCCCCCCCGCTCACGAGCCCTTGAGCACGGGGTAGCCGTCCTTCATCCATTTCTGTACGCCCCCCTCCACGTGCACGACGGAGGCGAAGCCCTTGGACATGAGGTACCGCGCGGCAACGGCCGAGCGCCTGCCCGTCTCCCCGATGATGACTATCTTCTTTTCCCGGGGCAGTTCCCTGTGCCGCTTTATCAGCATGTCCAGGGGGATATTGACCCACCGGGCGGAGTCGATGCGGTAACGCTCGATGAGGGCCTTGAAGCGTATGTCCAGGAGGACGAAGTCCTCGCCGTTTTCGACCATCGTGCTCAGCTCCTCCGTGGATATGCCCCGCACGTCGGCCGGGGGGAGCTTCTTCACGGTGACGGTGGGGTAGCCCGCCTCCACCCAGCCGGGGAGCCCGGCGCGGAATGCGTAGACGTTGGTGTATCCCAGTTTCACCGCCAGGCGGGCGGCCTCGAGAGAGGCCGGCGACCTCCGGCCCAGGCCGTAGAAGACCAGCTTGGCGTCCTTCCTCCGGGGGAGCTTTCTCTTGAGGGCGTGCATGGGGATGTTGACGGAGCCCTTGATGTGGAGGCTGTCGTACTCGATGCGGCTCAGGGGAAAGACGACCATGACGTCCCCGCCGTCCATCATGGCCTTGAGCTCCTGGGCGTTTATCTCCTTCCACCCGCTTCCGGCGTATGCCCCGGCCACGAGGACCAGAGCAAGGAGAGCCGGCAACCCCAGTGCGGCCAGACGTCTCACGGCAGCCTCCTCGAAGTAAGTTATGCTTGTGCGCCGCTGACGTATTCTAAGTTGTGGGAAGGGGCGCTTCCGTCATCCATATCACACTACACGGGGTTGCTCTGTGGGTGAGAGGCGCGGGCCTCCCCCCGGTTGAAGGAGGAAGGCCCGCTGTGCGGCGGCGTTACTTCTTGTGGCACTCGGCGCAGTTGTTCTGCGCGGTTATCTGGTGGGCCTTGACCTGGGAGCCGTGCACGGGGACGTACGTGCCGTCGGCCCAGGCGTTCAGCAGCGTGGCGGTCTTGAAGGCCACGTCGGCGGCCAGGCGCGCGCAGCGGTCCCGCCGCTGGGGGGAGGCGAAGGTGGTGCCGGTCTTCTGCATCCATTTGCCCACGGAGATGTGGCAGAGGGGAGAGTTGCTCTTGTTCCTGAGGGGGGTCTCCTTGAGCTTGGGGTTCTTGGGGTTGTAGGTGGGTAGCTCGGTGTCGCCGTACCAGGCGATGACGTCATTCAATATCTTTTCCCCGTCCCTACCTGCGGCGAAGGAGGAGGCGAGGCCGGCCCCCAGGAGGGTGCCGCAGAGGGTGCCCCATCCCACCGTGCCGCCGTGCCCGAAGGTGAAGGCCTCCACGGGCAGGGTCTTGTAGGGCCCGCCCACCGACTCCTTCAGGGGGATGAGGATGCCGCTGGCGGTGGCGTAGCAGCAGAAGTTCTTGTACCAGTTCTCGTAAGCTATGGCGGCGGCCACGTTGGGGTCTATCTTCTTGTACCCCCAGGGGTACTTCTCGGAGCTTTCGGCCAGGGTGAAGCCCGCCTCCGTGCACTTGTCCTCAAGAGGGTCGGAGGAGGCCTCGGCCCCCGCCCGTCCGGCCAGGCCCACGCCCCCGGCGGCCAGGACGGCCATGCCGGCGGTGAGCTTGCCCGCCGTGCCGATGAGCTCTCTTCTGGACATTCCCCCGGGGGAGAGGAGCCGTGACATCTTGCGCTTCTGCATCGGTCCTTCCTTTCTCCTTTTTTCTCTGGGTGCTCACGAGCCCGCCCTCCGGTGAGGACGGGCGCCCCATCTCCGAAAGAGCGCCTTCAGGAGCGGGGAGGACGGTCCACGCCCAGGGAAAGGAGCCAGCCGGGGTCTTCCGCGAGCCGGGGCAGGGCGGCCGGGCGGTACCCCTCACCCGGCCGAAAGGCCGCGGATTGGGTGATGGCGAAGAAGGCCTTGGAGGCGTCCCCGCCGGCCGGGCTCTCCTCCATGTGGCAGGTCCTGAGCGAGGAGGTGTGGGTGTCGGGCAGGAAGCTCCCGGCGGTGCAGGGCACAAGGGCGGCAAGGGCCACAAAGGCGGCAAGAAGAAGCACCGGGAGGGGCTTTGCCATCATGTCTCTTTCTTAATCTAAAGTTATGTCTTTTGTCAATCTCCTAATTATAAATTGACTATTTTCGAGCCCATATTGACAAAGCCGCCGCCGTGTGGCATAGTGGCACAGTTTCGATGTTTCTAAACCATAAAACCCAGGAGGTGTCACCATGAGGACAAAAGCGCTGGCCATGGCCCTTCTCTTCCTGTTTGCCCTGGCGACGGGCGCGCTGGCCCAGGAGTACGGGGTTTTCGTCAAGGCCCGGCAGGGCCTTTCCGGACCCTTCGACAGGGCCGTCTCCGAGACGGCGGACGCCCTGAAGAAGGCCGGGTGGGAGGTGCTTGCCTCCTACGAAAACGGCGTCCCGGAGGACTGCGGCTTCAGGGCCCACACCCTGGTCATTTATTCCGAGGACTATGCCCGGAGTCTCCTGGCCCACGGCCCCCGGGCGGCCTTTGCCCTTCCCCTGCGCGTTTCCGTCTATGAGGACGAAACGGGAATAAACGTGGCCTTTCTGAACCCGGCCTCCCTGAACAGGACCGTCCTCGGCGACGGCGTGGAGAGCGGGCTTTCCCGGAGCGTCATGGAGGAGCTCGCCACGGCGCTGGCCGCCCTCGAGGGGCACGAGAGCAGCGTACAGATAGGGCAGCTCCGCACCGAGGGGCACGTGGGGGGCATGGGCGGCGGGGACTTCGCCGATAAGGTGCAGACCATCTACGAGGGAGGAGCCCTGGAGGATGCCCTCCGGGGCGTCAACGAATCCATCGAGAAAAACACCCTGGGCTGGAAGAAGGTCTACGAGGTAGACGCGGGGGAGGTCGCCATCGTGGGCATTGCCAAGTCCGCAACGGAGGCCAAGGCCTTTGGGATAGCGGGGGAGAAACGCCGGAACGACACGTTCCGCTGCCCCGGCCTGGACCACGCCGCGGCCTTTCCCATCGAGGTGGTCCTCTACACACATGAGGGCACGGCCCGGGTGGAGATACTGGACGAGATGTACAGGATGAAGGTCTACTTCGAGGACGCCGGCAGGTGGGCCTTCATGAAGAACATGACCATGCCCGGGCACATAGAGGACGAGGTGGTGGAGGTGAGCACCTCCGCATTGAGGAAAAAGTAAAGGAGCGCCGCCGGAGGGTCCTCCTACGTCGTGCGGGTGTCGGTGCGCCTGAGCTTTGCAGCCGCCTCCCCGTCCAGGAGCCAGACGAGCTCGCCGTCCCGGGGCTCCACCAGCCCGGCGGGATACTTTCTCCGGAGGTCTTCGGTCTCCAGGATGTCGTAGACGATGTCGGCCTTGGCGCGCCCGGCCACAAGGAAGAGCACCCGGGCGGCTCCGTTTATGACCGGCAGGGTCATGGTGACGCGGGGCAGCTCCACGTCGTAGACGGGCAGGACGAGGCGTTCTTCCTCCTGAAGGGTGCGCGACGCGGGGAAAAGGCTTGCCGTGTGGCCGTCCTCGCCCGCTCCGAGGAGGACGAGGTCCAGGCGGCCCGCTTCGAGCAGGTGCTCCCTGAGGACGTGCTCGTAACGCTCCGCCGCCTCCCTGGGGTCCCTCTCCCCCTCTATTCTGTGGACGTCGGCAGGCACGACGCTGAGGAGCCTGTCCTGGGCGTGCTTGAAGTTGCTCTGCCCGCTCTCGGGGCCCACCGCGCGCTCGTCGCCGAAGAAGACATGGACCCTCCGCCAGGGGACCCGCTCGCCGTACTCTTCCCCGGCAAGGAGGGAGTAGAGCCTCAGGGGCGTGGAGCCTCCCGAGAGGGCCACGGAGAAGCTTCCCTTCTCTTTGATGGCCTTTTCCGCCCAGCCCGCGAAGAGGCCGGCGGCCTTCCGGCTCAGGGCCTCCCGGTCCGGAAAGACGTATATCAGAGGGCGCGCCACGCCCGTCCGTCCCGCCTCAACAGCTCGTCGGCCTCCGGCGGGCCCGCCGAGCCGGACTCGTACCGGAAAAGCGGAAAGACAGAGGGCTCCTGGGACTCGACCCTCTCCAGCACCGGGGTCAGAAGGGCCCAGGTGTGCTCTACGGCGTCCTCCCGGACGAAGAGCATCTGGTCCCCCTGCATGCAGTCCAGGAGGATGCGCTCGTAGGCCTCCAGGCCGAAAACACTGGGGTAGGCGAAGTCCATCATCACGGAGCCCAGGCAGACCTTGGTCCCCGGACGCTTGGCCTGGAAGGTGAGGTTCAGGCCCTCGTCGGGCTGCACCCGGAGGACCAGCTCGTTGGCCTCTATGGCCTCCTCCACCACGTTTGAGAACATGAAGTGGGGAACCATCTTGAAGTTGATGGCTATCTCGGCCTTCCTGAGCGCCATGCGCTTGCCCGAGCGCAGATAGAAGGGAACCCCCTGCCAGCGCCAGTTGTCGATGAAGAGCTTCATGGCGGCGAAGGTGGACGTGCGGGACTCCGGGTCGACCCGCTCTTCCTCCCGGTAGGCGGGGACCTCCTTGCCGTCCATCCGGCCGCGGGCGTACTGTCCCACCACCAGGACGTCTTCGAGCCTGTCAAGGGGGAAGGGCCTCACGGCTCGGAACACCTTGACCTTGTCGTCCTGGACCCTGTCGGCCGCAAACAGCGGCGGGGGCTCCATGGCCGTCAGGGCCGTGAGCTGGAACAGGTGGTTCTGGAACATGTCGCGGAGGACGCCGGACTTTTCGTAGTACCCCGCCCTGTGGCCCACGCCGCCGGACTCGGCCACGGTAATCTGCACGTGGTCGATGTACCGGCGGTTCCAGATGGGCTCGAAGATGGCGTTGGCGAAACGGAACATGAGGATGTTCTGGACGGTCTCCTTCGCCAGGTAGTGGTCCATGCGGTAGATCTGCCGCTCGTCGAATGACGCCCCCAGCACGTCGTTCAGGCGGCAGGCGCTCAGCAGGTCCCGCCCGAAGGGCTTCTCCACGATGACGTGCGTATAGCCCTTCTCCTCCCTGGACAGGCCCGCCGCGCCCACGGCCTGAATGATGGGTTCGTAGGTCTGAGGCGGCACGGCCAGGTAAAGGATGCGGTTTCCTCCGCTCTGGTGCTTCTCCTCCAGGGGGCCGAGCTTGCCGCCCAGGGCCTTGTGGGACGCCGCGTCGCTGTAACTTTCCAGCGGGACGTAGTGCAGCCGGCCGGCGAAGTCCTCCCAGGTGTGCTCGCTGAACTCGTCGGGGAAGGCCCGGGACACCGCGCTTTTCATATCTGCCCGGAAGTCCTGGTCGGACATCCCGGAGCGGGCCGTCCCTATGATGCAGAAACGCTCCGGCAGAAGCCCCTTGGCGAAAAGCCTGTAGGCCGAGGGGATGATCTTCCGGCTCGTCAGGTCTCCGGAGGCCCCGAAGATGACCAGGCAGAAGGGCGTGGGCACTTGCATCTCGCAACCCCCCTCCCTCTTGACCGCCTCCTCCAGGACCTTGCACCTGGCCATCTCCACCTTTTTGTCAGCCATGGGGCGCTACTCCTCCTCCTTCTTGAACGCGTGGCCGCCGAACTCCCACCTCAGGGCCGCCAGGAGCTTGTTGGCGAAGGAGTCCTCCTGCCGGGAGCGGAACCGCTGAAACAGGGAGGTGGCTATGACGGGGGCCGGCACCGCGCTTTCCACCGCCTGCTGCACCGTCCAGCGCCCTTCGCCGGAGTCCCGCACGTAGCCCTTTATCTCGGTGAGCCCGGGGTCCCTGCGGAAGGCCGCCTCGGCCAGCTCCAGGAGCCAGGAGCGGATGACGCTGCCGCGGCCCCACATGCGGGCCACCTCGGCCAGGTCCAGTTGCTCGCCCCAGGGGGAGGCCTTCAGTATCTCGAACCCCTCGCCGTAGGCCTCCATGAGGGCGTACTCGATGCCGTTATGGACCATCTTGACGAAGTGCCCCGAGCCCACCGGGCCGCAGTAGAGGTAGCCGTCCTCGGGGGCCAGGGTCTCGATGAGGGGCTCGATGCGCTTGAAGACGTCCTCCCTGCCCCCCACCATGAGGCAGTAGCCCACCTTGAGGCCCCACACCCCGCCGCTTACCCCCGCGTCCATGAAGTGTATGCCCTTTTCCCCCAGGTCATCGGACTGCCGGAGGGCGTCCCGCCAGAAGCTGTTTCCGCCTTCCACAAGGACGTCGTTCTCCTCGAGAAGGCCCTTCAGGGCCGCGAGGTTCTCCTCCACGGGCTTGCCCGCGGGCACCATGACCCAGACGGTCCTGGGCCTTTTGAGCTTCTGGACCATCTCCTCCAGGGAGTAGGCTCCCTCGACCCCCTCTTCCTTTATCCGGTCCACCTTGCCCGGGGAGCGGTTATAGGCCACCACCTCGTGCTCGTCCTTCATGCGGAGGCACATGTTATAGCCCATCTTGCCCAGTCCGACCATTCCTATCTGCATGGGGCCTCCTTTCTAGCGGGCAAAGGCCTTCTTCTTCTGCCCGATGAACTCCAGAAGGGCGAAGTAGCTGTCGGAGAACTTCTTGACGCCTTCCTGCTCCAGCTCCCGGCAGACCTCCTCCATGTCGATGCCCACGGAGCCGAGGTCGGTGTGCAGGGCGCGGGCCCTGTCCAGGTCGTCCTCTATGAAGACGCGCACCGTGCCGTGGTCCCGGAAGGCGTCCATCGTCGTCTCGGGCATCGTGTTTACCGTATCGGGGGCTATGAGCTCCTGCACGTACTTGATGTCGCTGTAGGCGGGGTCCTTGGTGCTGCTGCTCCCCCAGAGGAGCTTCTGCCCCTTGGCCCCCTTTGCAAGGAGGCTCTTGGC
>JARRLN010000093.1 GCA_037386965.1 Nitrospirota bacterium | reverse complement strand
ATCCGGCCCCGTCTCCACGGTAGTCTCGACGGCCACGCGGAGCCCGGACTGCGCCGCCTCCTCGAGGACCGGGGCGATGGCCTCCCGATAGCGGCTCACACCCCTTTCCCCCGAGAAATGGACGACCACCAGGCCGGCGCCCAGGCTTCGGGCAAGGCCCATGGCCTTCCGCATCCTGTCGCTTCCTTCGGCGCCAAGGGGGCTCGCCGGCCACGGGACGTGCACGGAGAGGGCCATTTTCCGTCTGCGGGCCTCCCGGCGTATCCAGCCCCTCGTTTCTTCATCCAGGTCGTCCTCTTCCCATCCTTCCCCGCTTTCCTTCTTGTCCGGAAACCACTCGAAGGCCTCGAAGCCGTGCTCGCAGGCAAAGCGGAAGGGAACGAGCGGCGGAGCGGAAAAGGAGGTCTGGTTGCCAAGCCTTATCCTAAGAGCCACCGCCCACGCCCACCTGGGGCCGGGACTGCACAATCACATACCGTCCCTCTGCATATGCCCCTTCGATGTCCTGAGGCCCGCCCAGGGCCTTCTCCACGTGGGCGCCCGCCTTGGCTATGGCGCCGAGGAGTTCCTGCCGGAACGCCTCGTCCCAGAGAAGCCGCTCCTCCGTGTAATCGAGGACGACCGGGTGGGGCTCGGGGAGCATGACGCTTTCGTAGATGCCCGCGCCCGCATAGCCCATCAGGTCCTCCCCGTTGGAGTCGGACCGGAAGATGAGCCCTCCTCCATAAAGGGCCCTGCTCTTGCTCGGATAGGCCAGCACCACCGGCTTCTCACCGTCCTTTTCGCACGTAAAGCTCAGTGCCCGGCCGGGGTAGTTGCCCACCAGGGTCTCCCCGAGGCCGGGGATGACCTCGGCGTACAGCTCCGCCGTCCCCTCGGCCAGGGGGTTGACCGTGTGTATGACGAAGGCGTACCGGGCGTCCACCACCTTCTGGATAAGAACGGACATGACCAGGTCCTCGTGGGGTATGCCCCAGGCCTTCCTGCTCCAGTACGCCCTGTCGTTCCACTTGGAGGCCCACACCCGCTTGATGCACGTCCAGGTCCGCTCCCAGTCCTCCGGCCACTCCATGCCCGCCCGTCCCATGGCCTCCCTAAGGGAAGAGACCAGGGCCTCCGGCGCCCGCAGCCCAAGCAGGATGTCGCGCATGTTCTTCAGGGTCTCTCCGGGGCTCTCCTCAAGGCCCGCCTTCAGCTCCTCGAAGCGCCGGGCCACGTCCCCGTTTGCCTCCTCCTTGAGGACCTCCTCATGTACGGCAAAGGGAACGGCCACCGTCTCGGGCAGATGGAGCCAATCGGGCAGTTTTCCCCGGAGGCGGAGAAGGTTCATGGCCTTCCCTCCCACGACGTCGTCGCTGAACCGGTCGGAGGTGAGGGCGTAAGCACTGAAGGCGGGCCGCCTGAGCCGCGCCCGGGGGGCCTCGGCGGCCTCGGCGGGAGCCTCCGCCCTCTCCGGAGCTTCTTCGAAAGCCACATCGCCCGCCGGGGTCACCCTCAGGGTCATGACCTTGCCCTCGTACCCGCGCAGGGTATCCAGGCACGCCGGGTCGAAGCAGGTGGCAAACAGGAGCCTTGCGTTCCGGGCCCTCACGGCAACATGGGAGACGACGTCCGTCGTATCGGGAGAGATGACGGCCCTCACCCCCTCGGGAGGTTCCTCGTCTCCGGCTACCTTTCGGGCCACGATAATGGCGGGGCGCTCGAAGGCCCGTCCCTGCACGGAGCGGAGGGCGTCCACCACCCTCAGCTCTCCGGTGGCCGTCCCCCTGCCCCTGCTTATGATCTGCCAGTTCCCCAGCTCGGCCTTCTCCCGGAACCACCGTCCCAGTTGATGAAGGAGCAGGGAGAGGACAAACAACAGCCTCCCCCTTACCACCTCTTCCGTAAAAAGGCTCACCGTCCACCGGTCGGCGCGGAACTCCCTGCCCAGAAACTCCGCCTTCGGCTGAAGAAGCCCGTAATACTCGTCGATGAAATCCCCGAGGAAGCGCTCAAGGCGCTCCACCACGGCCTTGCCCTTGAGAGAGGTATCGAGGTCGAAGTCACGCCCGGTCAGCTTTTCCCACATGCGAAGGCAGGAGTGAAGCTCGGGGTCCTCGTCCCGGAAGCCCAGGTTCCGGAGGACGTCCCCAGCATACCGGACCATTCGCCCCAGGTCCCTTGCCTTCCCCGTGTCCCTCTCCACGACCATACGGAGGAAGTTCTCCAGGGAGAGGTCAAGATACAGGGCATCGCGCAGCCGGGCCGGGTCGGTCTCCGCCTCCAGCACACCCTTCATCATGCGGCGGGCCTCGGTGACCTTTGAGGCAAGCTCGGGCGTGGTTTCGCCCCGCGTCCAGAGCACGGAGGACAGGAGTGCCTGGCCCTCGCCGCCCAGGAGATAACGCGCTCCATCGAAGGCGCTCTCCAGGTCGGTCCCGGAATGGACCGACCGCAGGGTTCTCAGGAAATTCCGAAAGTCCTGGATGAGGCCTTCTTTCTTGCCGGCAAAGAAATTCGGGTCGCTCAGGATGGGCCGTTCGAAGCTTTTGAGCCGCTCCCTGGTGACGCCTCCCTGCTCCAGGGTCTTGTTGAAAACATCGAGGTTCCCGTCGCTCTCGAGAAACCCGAGATACGCCTCGCAGATGACTACGTCGTCCGGGGTGGTATTGTTATGGAGCTTCTGGTGCCACTCCTCGAGGAAATGGCCCGCCACCTCCTTGATGTGGTGCTTGTGCATGATGTTGAGGATCTCGTCCCGTATCCTCTGGCCCTCGCCCCCCTTGCCCACCGAGGCCATCATCATCCGCAGAAGCTCGCGCGCCTCGGCGTGCGAGGCATATGCCTGGGCCAGCCGCCGGGTCAGGCGGTCCTGGGCATAGCTCAGCTCCCGGGGCTTGGTGTTGTAATTGCGCTGCCAGTCAAGCTGCCGGAGAACGGAGTACCTGAGCCATACGAAAAGGAGGGCCACCCCGTGCACGTCGCCCCGGACCTCGTCCATCAGGTCGTGGCAGAGGTTGAACCGGTGCATGAGGGTCCAGGAGTGCTTCCCCATCTCCGCCTCGACAATCTCTTCGGCCACGCCCTGAAGCCGGGGAGGAAGCGCAATCTCCTCCCCGTACGGGCTCTCAATGGGTATGTAGAAATCCTTTCCCTTGTGCTTGAGCCACCTGCCGGCGTCGTCCATGAGGACAAAGGATACCCCCCGGGGCGGGCTCGCCGCGGGGAGCTCGAGCATCAGGCGGTTGAGGCGGTCCTTGTATTGAAAGGGCGTCCGGGCCGCCTTCTCGTCGAAGACGGTTGTCCCCTCGGGGCGCATCGACTCCGGAGGAAGCCGCCATTCGTGCCGGGCCTCCCGGGCCACGCCCCAGTGAAGGAGAAGGCCTCCCGGAAGGTCCGTAAGAAGCCTGAGCCTGTAGCGGCCGTCCGTCCTGGTGAGGACCGCGGCCAGCCGGGCCTCGTCGACCTCGAATATCCGCTCCTGGACCTTTTTCTCGTCCTTCACCCAAGCGTCAAGCTCCTGCTCAAGGGGCGGGCCTTCCTCCTGAGGGAGTTTCACGAGGTAGTTCCGCCCGTTGTTGTTGTCCCAGCGGTCCTTAGCGGGAAAATAAAGGACGAAAGCCAGAAAGCGGGCGCCCAGCGCATCGGCAAACCGTATCGTGATGGAGCCGTCCCCGAAAGCGGTGCTGAGCGCACCCTTGGCTCCCTCGGTGCCCGGGGGCCAGGCCTCCCGGGGAGGAAGCTCCCAGGACGTCCGGGACCCCCGGCTTATCCCCCAGTGAAGGATGCAGCCTTCGGCGTTCCTGCTGCTCAGCGTGAGGGATACCCCTCCGTCCGTCCTTCCGGCATCCACCTCGATGCGCACGCCGCTTTGAGTCGTCAGTTCTCCGGTCTTCGTCTCCATATCGCTTCCCGGCGGAAGAGTCTTCCCCATCCGCTTTGTCTCTGAAAATCGTTCATGGCAACATGAGAAATGAAGGCAGTATCACTTAATACTTAACAGAATCCCCGTGTTCTGTCAATTTCCGGGCGCTCAGGGGCTTCCGGCGACCGCCGCGGCCAGGGGAAGGGTAAAGAAAGCCAGGGCCGTGCTCACCACGACGATGAAGGCCGCCAGGGAAACATCAAGCCGGAAGCGGGCCGCGATGAGGAGGGAGAGGACCATGGTGGGCATGGCGCCTTCCAGAACGCACGCCGCAAGAGGCTCCCCCCGGAGCCCCAGGAGATGCGCGGAGGTAAAGGCGATGAAGGGCACCATGGCGAGCTTCATGACGAGGGCCGGGACCACCGCACAGGAATGGCGCACGGGGGGAATCGTAAGGGCCAGCCCGATGGAAAATACCATGAGAGGCGCCACCAGGCCGCCCAGCATCTCCAGTGCCTTCTGGATGAAGGCGGGCAGGATGACCCCGCTGGCGTTCAGAGCCAGCCCGGCGGCTATCCCCCAGATGGGAGGCAGGGACAGGATGGTCTTCAAGGATGCAGTCGGACCGAATTTCCCTCCCGAGCCGTACCGGGCGGCCAGGGGAGCACCCACCAGCCAGAGGACCGGCGTGGTTGCAAGCAGGTCGAAAAACAGGACGTACTTTACGCCGGCCCGCCCGAAGAGCGCGCTCAGCACCGGAAGGCCCAGGTAGGTCACGTTGCCGAAGGCGGCCGCTATGACAAGCACCCCCTGCTCCGCGGAGCCGATACGGAGGGCCTTGGAGGCCAGGGCATAGACGCCCGCGGAAACGGCGAGGGCCAGGAGCGTTGTTATCCACGCGGTGGCCGGTATGAGGAAGGTCTCCCGGTGGATTTCCGCGAGCGATATGCCGCTTATGCAGAGGGCCGGAAGAAAGAGGTTCAAAACGGCCCCGTTGATGGCGTTTCTCAGGGTGTCGGCATCCAGCCCGCCCGGCTTGAGCGCTTTGAAGGCAACGCCCGCCAGGATGATGAGGCCGAAGGAAAGAAGGGTCTCCTGCATCCCGCCATTATAGCAGACCGCTCAGGCGCCGGGAGCAGGCGGCTTCTTGTAGGGATGAAGAGCTGAACTCAGCTCAGAAAGTCCCTCAGCTCGGCCCGCAGGAAGGGGAGAAGAAGCGCCTTTCCTTCTTCGTGTCCTCCTCCAGATGGCACTTCTTGTACTTCATCCCGCTGCCGCACCAGCAGGGCTCGTTCCTCCCGGGCTTCGGCCCGGTGCAGGCCTCTCCGTTGGAAGAAAAGCGACCGACGATTCTCTTTAAAAAGCCCATGAATACACTCCTGTTTCTAAATTCAGCGACTATTCTAACAAAACCGGCCCGGATTCTTCATCCCCCTTCTTCCTCTTCGGTCCACACGCCCGAGGGAATGCGGTGCTTGGCGCGGACCCCCTTGCGGTAGACGTAGACCCAGGCCTCATAACGCCGGCCTCCTTCCGCCACGAGGCCGGAGAGAACCCGCTCGTACACCCTTCCCTCGTCTTCCAAGTCATCGAGGCGTTCGAGCAGGGCGGGCTCAACCTCGAAGACCTCGCCCCAAACCTCGCCGCCTTCGTCCGGGACCGCCCCGGGGTATCCGCTCTCCGTCCGGTAAAGTGCGTAGCCGGCCATGGCGGCCGGCTCCAGGAAGGCCGCATCCGGTCCCCTCAGGTAATGGTAAAGGCTGAACCCCCTTTTCAAGGAGCCGTATACGAAGACGCGCTCCCTGCCCCCGCCTTTCACGTCTTCGGGGTTTCCCTAATCCTGCCTCCCTTGAGCAGGGTGTACGTCCGGCCGCGCCAGGAGACCGTGTTTCCAAGAAAACTGTGCGCCCAGAGACCGAAGCCCAGGACGTCCTTGAGCGGCAGCAGGGGGAGCCAGAGGAGCCACCGGGCAGAGCGGACGACCGTTCTCTCCACGGCCAGGGCCAAAGCTATTCGCACAGAGAAGGCAAGCCCCAGGGCGCCCAGGGCCAGGGGGGTTGGTCCGGAAAAGGCCAGAAGAAAAAACGCAAAAGGCAGGACATGGGTTATCCCGTAGGCGGCATAGCCCCCGGGCCGGGACGCCCTGTAGGTGCGGGTCCACCGCACCTGGTGGCTCACGTGCTCGCTCACCTTCATGGGTCCCACGACGTCCTCAAGCACGTACCGGGAGAGCTTCACCTTCAGGCCCCGCCGGGCGATGAGGTTTCCGATGCGGTAGTCGTCGGCAAGATAGTCCTGAAGCGGAGCAAAGCCTCCTATGTCCTCCAGCGTCCCGCGGGAAAGGAGCATCGAGGCCCCCAGGCCGAAGGTGACTCCCTCCACCCTGCGGGCCACAAGGACGGAGGGAAGAAAATCAAGCCCTATGGTCAGGGACTCCAGAGCGGCTCCAACGCTGCGGGGGCGGGTAATCTTGTACAGGGAGGTCACCATGCCCGTGCCCTCTTCTTCTTCGTACTCCGCGACGACGCGCCGCAGGTACAGGGGGTCCACGCGCATGTCGCCGTCGCTTACGGCGATGAGGGGACAGCGGGCGGCATCCAGGAGTCCCGCCAGGTTGGCCATCTTTCTGTTGGCCGCGGAGCCCTCCGGGCTCAGCACCACCCGTCCCGGGCATCCCCCCCAGGCGATGTCCTGGGCCAGGGGGACGGCCTCGTCATCGGGGTCCGTAAAACCCATGAGGACCTCGTAGAAGGGATAGTCCTGCGCGCAGAAGCTCAAAAGGTTCTCCCTCCCCTCCGGGTCCATTCCCTTCAGGGGCTTGAGGATGGAGACCGCAGGGGTTTCGCCCGTCAGAGGCTCCTCCTCCGTCTCCCGGAAAAACGCGGCCACCGCAAAGAGGGCAAAGAGGTTATAGGCCGTGCCCGCCCCCACCAGGAGGAAGAGCAGGACGGTGGCTAGCAACATGAGAATGCAGCGTTTCGAGGCATGGACAGATGCGTTCGCCTTTCCCCGGCCGTGGTAGAATTATGTGAGTTTATAACACGCCGACGGGGATATTGCAAGGAAACATGGGCTCGGGAGACATTGTATTTTTGGCGGCCTTCCCGCATGAGACGAAACGGCTGAGGAAATCCATCTCTCCCCTGAAAAAATCGGCGGCAGGCCCCTTCACGGTTTATGCCACCGACGGGCCGCGCCGGACCGCCGTGGTTCAGACCGGGATGGGCGCAGCCAACGCGCGGGCGGCCTTTCGGAGGTGTCTCGGGGATGGGAAACCGGGCCTCCTGGTCTCGGTGGGCTTCTGCGGAGCCCTGTACCCGAAAGCCAGGGTAGGCGAGCTCATCTGGGCCACCCGTTTCCTTTGCCTTCCGGACGGAGACACGCTGGAGGTCTCCGGCCCGCCGGGGCTTTTCGAGAAGCTCTCCGGCCTTCTTCCCCTCGCCCGGGGGGAAGTGGCCACCTTCAGGGAATGGCAGCCGAAAAAGGGCATGCTTGCCGCGCTTCCGCCCGGCCTTTCCCGTCCCGTCTGCGACATGGAGACTTTCTTCCTTGCCCGGGAGGCAAAAGAGAGGGGCATACCTTTCATCTCCGTGCGTGCGGTAAGCGACACCCTGGAGAGGGACCTTCCGCTGAAACCGCGGGACGCCGTAAACCGAAACGGCATGTACAGCCTTGCCCGGGCTATGCGCTTTCTCCTTATGAACCCCCGGCGCATTCCCGCCATCATGCGTTTGGGCATAAGCTCCCGCAAGGCGGCCCGCTCCCTGGCCGTTTTCGGCGAGGCCCTGAGAGAAGCCCTCTAGGGACCGGGCAGAACCGCTCCGGGGAAGTCTTCCCTATGGCGCCGGAGGGCATCCCCGCCCTGGCCCGGGCCCGTCTTGCACCGGAGGAGAATGGCCGTGGGA
>JARRLN010000092.1 GCA_037386965.1 Nitrospirota bacterium | reverse complement strand
CTCCGGCGGCGCGGTGGAGACGCTGAACCTCTACACCATCATGGAAAACCCCATGACCTCCTGCGGCTGCTTCGAGTGCATCATCGCCCTGGTGCCGGAGGCCAACGGCGTGATGCTGGTTCAGCGGGGACATACCGGCATGACGCCGGCCGGCATGAAGTTCTCCACCCTGGCGGGCTCGGTGGGCGGCGGCCTCCAGTCCCCGGGGTTCATGGGCATCGGGCGGAACTTCGTGGTGAGCAAGAAATTCCTCTCCGGCGACGGAGGCATAAAGAGGATCGTCTGGATGACGAAGAACCTCAAGGAGTCCCTCAAGGAGGGCTTCGACGAGAGGGCCAAGGAGGAAGGCGTCCCCGACCTCCTGGACAAGATAGCCGACGAGACCGTCTGCGAGGACTCCGAAAAACTGCTGGAATTCCTCTCCAGCGTGGGACATCCCGCCCTGGAGATGGAGCCCATTATATAAGGAGGAAGACATGGAGAAGACTCCTCACACGCGAAGCGCCAGTCCGGATGCTCAGAAAATCATAGAGTGGGGGCGCCAGCACGACATCACCACGTGCTTCGAGCGCGCCGAGAAGATGAAGCCCTGCCCCATCGGCGAGAAGGGGGCCTGCTGCAAGGTCTGCCACATGGGACCCTGCCGCTTCACCGGCAAGAACGCCGAGGAGGAGATGCGCGGCATCTGCGGGGCGCATCTGCCCACCGTGGCCGCCCGGAACCTCCTGAGAATGGTTGCGGCCGGCACGGCGGCCCACTCCGACCATGCCCGGGACATGGCCCTCACCCTTCTGGCCGTTGCCGAGGGGGAGGCCAAGGACTTCCGCATCACGGACGTCAAGAAGCTCTACAAGGTGGCCGGCATCCTGGACATCGAGTACGGCGAGGGCAGGTCCGTCAATGACGTGGCCCGCGACGTCGCCACCAGGCTGCTGGAGGACTTCGGCAGGCAGAACGGCCACATCAACTACCTCAAACGGGCGCCCCGAAAGACCCAGGAGCGGTGGGAGAAGTGGGGCATCATCCCCCGCGGCATCGACCGCGAGGTGGTGGAGGCCATGCACCGGACCTGCATCGGCGTGGACCACGACCCGGACCACGTGCTCCTGCACGCCCTCAGGACCTCGCTGGCCGACGGCTGGGCGGGCTCGATGATATCCACCGACATCACCGACATCCTCTTCGGCACGCCCAAGCCGGTGAAGGCGGAGGCCAGCTTCGGCATATTCCTGGAGGACCAGGTCAACCTCATCGTCCACGGGCACGAGCCCTCGCTGGCCGAGCAGATTGTGGAGGCGGCCTCGGACCCCAAGCTCGTGGAGTACGCCAAGAGCAAGGGGGCCAAGGGCATCAACGTCGGAGGCATGTGCTGCACCGCCAACGAGGTCCTCATGCGCCACGGCATTCCCACCGCCGGCGGGTTCACGAACCAGGAGCTGGGCCTCATGACGGGCCTCATAGACGCCATGAGCGTGGACGTGCAGTGCATCATGCCGGCCATTACGGAGCTTTCCAAGAAGTTCCACACCAAGGTCATCACGACCTCCCCGAAGGCGATGATTCCCGGCGCCGTGCACGTCGAGTACGACGAGCACCGTGCCCGCGAGGTGGCCGAGGAGATCATCAGGCTCGCCATCGACAATTTCCCCAACAGGAAGGCCGAGGGAAGCCACATCACCGAGAAGTACCCGGTGGTGGCGGGCTTCTCCCAGGAGTACATCGAGTACATGCAGGGGGGACGCTGGAGGGCGAGCTTCAGGCCCCTGAACGACGCCATCATGGCGGGCCGCGTCCGCGGCGTGGTGGGCCTGGCCGGCTGCGACAACCCCCGGGTTCCCGCCACCGGCATACACCGGTTCCTGGCCACGGAGCTCATCAAGAACGACGTGCTGATTGTCTCCACCGGGTGCGGGTCGGCGGCCTGCGGCACCGCGGGCTACCTCACGCCGGAGACCGCCCTGGAGCAGGCGGGGCCCGGCTTGAAGGAGGTCTGCGAGGCCATCGGCATCCCGCCCATACTGCACCTGGGGGCCTGCGTGGACAACTCCCGGATTCTGACCATCGCCTCGGCCATGGCCGCCGAGGGCGGCCTCTCCGACGAAATCGGCGGCATGCCCGCCGTGGGCATCGCGCCGGAGTGGATGAGCGAGAAGGCCGTGGCCATCGGCTGCTACTTCGCCGCCAGCGGCGTACCCGTCATCTTCGGCGGCGACTCCCCGGTGGGGGCCAGCAAGGTGGTCACCGACATCATGACCGACACGTGGTTCGAACGGTTCAAGGGCTGCCTGCGCTTCGAGCCCGACCCGGAGAAGATCCTCCAGATGACCCTGGAGTATATCGACAAGGCCCGCGAGGAGCTGAAGCTCCGCCCCTACGAGCCGGGCAGGTTCGGTACCGAAAGGGTGCTCATGGACATGGCGGCCCGCCGGAAGCTGGAAGAGGCCGACAAGCACGTCAAACCACATCTGGGCATCTCGTAGCAGCCGCTACTGCCTGGTTTAAGGCCCTCTTCTTGACGAAGAGGGCCTTTTTTTGTCCTTTTAGCTGGCACTAATGAAACTATAAATATTTTCAATGAGCTTTATAAGATTGTTTCTGGTACTATAAGAACCAGGCTCATTTCAGCCCTTCCGGGCGGGGAAAAAGCGGAAACACCACCGGCGAAGGGCGTTTTATATCCCATCGGAAAGGGAGGACTTCATGAAGGTCGAGAAGCTCCAGGTGGATAAGGCCGTCGGCGAGGTGGGCAAGGTCCTTACGGAAGAGCAGAGGGCAAGGGCCCTTCTTATCCACGCTTTGCAGGAAATCCAGAAAGCGCACAACTACCTTCCCGAGGACGAGCTGAAGAAGCTCTCCCGGAAGCTGGGCATCCCCCTCTCGGAGATTTACAGCACGGCGACGTTCTACAAGCAGTTTTACTTCGCCCCCCGCGGCAGAAACGTGGCCTGCGTGTGCACGGGCACGGCCTGCCACGTCCGGGGCGCCGGCGACATCCTGGAGGCATTCGAGCAGGAGTTCGGCATCTCCGAGGGTGAGACCACCGAGGACAAGTCCCTCACCCTGGAGACCGTGGGCTGCGTGGGCTGCTGCGGCCTGGCGCCCGTGGTCACCGTCAACGAGGAGGTGGTGGGCGAGGTGACCAGGGAGAGGTTCAGCGAAATCGTCCGGGACGTAAGGAGAAGGAAATGAAGAAACTGACGAGCCCCCAGGCCTTGGCCCGGTACAGGGAGAGCCTGAGAGCGGCATCCGGTCCCGGCTCCCTCCGGGTGCGCGCATGCACCGGGACGGCCTGCTCCGCCGGAAAATCCCACCAGGTGGTAGCGGCCATGGAGGAGGAGGCCAAAAAGAGGGGCATAGAGCTTGAGGTCGTCAAGACCGGCTGCCAAGGCCTCTGCCAGAAGGGCCCGGTGATGAACCTGGAGCCCTCGGGCATCTTCTACCAGCGGGTCAGGCCCGAGCAGGTCCCGGACCTCGTGACCTATACCTTCCAGAGGGGGGCGCCCTACAGGCAGTCCCTGTTCAGGCAGGATATCCTTTCAGAGCCCGTCACGGCCATGCAGGACATACCTTTCTACAAGAAACAGGTCCGCATCGCCCTCAGGAACAACGGCCACATAGACCCCCGGGACATCACCCAGTACATAGCGGGCGACGGGTACGCCGCCCTGGAGCATGCCCTCTCCTCGATGACCCCCGACGGGGTCATGGAAGAAGTGGACAGGGCCCATGTGCGGGGCCGCGGCGGTGCGGGCTTCCCGGCGGGCAGGAAGTGGAAGCACACCCGGAACGCGCCCGGAGACATAAAGCTCGTCATCGCCAACGGCGACGAGGGAGACCCCGGGGCCTTCATGGACAGGGCCATCATGGAGGGCGACCCCCACAGCTTGATAGAGGGGATGCTCCTCTGCGCCTACGCCATCGGGGCCCGCTACGGCTTCGTCTACGTGCGGCACGAATACCCGCTGGCGGTGGAGAACCTGCGCACCGCCATAGGCCAGGCCGAGAAGCTGGGGCTTCTGGGTAACAACATCCTGGGGACCGGCTTCAGCTTCGCCCTGGACGTCCGGGAGGGCGCGGGGGCCTTCGTCTGTGGAGAGTCCACAGCCCTGGTGGCCTCCATCGAGGGAGAGCGGGGTTTTCCCCGGCCGCGGCCGCCCCGCCTCTCGGAGCCCGTGGGCGGACTCTGGGGCTTCCCCAGCAACCTCAATAACATAGAGACATACGCGTGCATCCCGCCCGTGGTGCTTCGGGGGGCGGAGTGGTTCCGCTCCATCGGCACGGAGAGCTCCCCGGGGACCAAGGTCTTCGCCCTGACCGGCAAGGTCAAGAACACCGGCCTGGTGGAGGTCCCCATGGGCATTACCCTGAGGGAGGTCATCTACGACATCGGCGGGGGAATCCTGGGGGACAGGAAGTTCAAGGCCGTGCAGACCGGAGGCCCCTCGGGAGGGTGCATCCCCGAGAAGTACCTGGACATGCCGGTGGACTTCGACTCCCTGTGGAAAGCGGGCTCCATGATGGGCTCCGGGGGCATGGTGGTCATGGACGAGACCACCTGCATGGTGGACGTGGCCAAGTATTTCCTCTCATTCACCCAGTCGGAGTCCTGCGGCAAGTGTCCGCCCTGCCGCCTGGGCACCTACCACATGCTTCGGATACTGGAGCGCATCACCGGCGGCCAGGGCAGACAGGAGGACCTCGACGAGCTTGAGCGCATCGCTCGCCAGGTGCAAAAGACCGCCCTGTGCGGCCTGGGCCAGGGGGCGCCGATGCCCATCCTCTCCACGCTCACGTACTTCCGCCAGGAGTACGAGGAGCACGTCAACGAGAAGTACTGCCGCGCCAGGGTCTGCAAAGGCCTGGGCACCTTCGTCATCAACCGGAAAGAATGCATCCTCTGCGGCCTCTGCGCGGAGGCCTGCGCATTCGATGCCGTGAAGGAGACCCGCGACGCCTACTTCATCGACCAGGACTACTGCACCCGGTGCAAGGCTTGTTACACCGTCTGCCCTTCGGGTGCGGTGAGGATTGTGCGGTCGGCCGAGGAGGCGGATGCACCGGCGCGGAGGGCCGAGGGTGATTTCCAGAGAGTGGAGGACAGATGACGGCGAAGACCAAGAAGACCGAAGACATCCTGAACGAGGCCCAGGGGATAAGTTGCCCGGTGCGGAGGACCCTGTTTTATATGGGCGAGTTCCTCGCGGGCCCCATGTGCGGCCGGTGCTTCCCCTGTGCCATGGGAAGCTACGAGGCGCGGGTGAGGCTCGAAAAGATAGCAGGCGCACAGGGAACCCCGGAGGACATAATGGCCCTCGGGCGGATAGCCCGGAAAATGCAGGCCATGAGCATGTGCAAGAAGGGGAAGGACACCGCCCGGGTCCTCTTGGAGGCCCTCGCCTCCCCCGCCTTCTCCGAGCACGTGGAAGGCCGCTGCGGGGAGAAGGAGTGCCGGGCTTTCATCGAGTACCGGAACGTTCCGGAGAACTGCATCCGCTGCGGCCTCTGCCAGGAGGCCTGCCAGAGCGCCGCCATCATCGGCGAGAAGCAGGTTTCCTACAAGTGCTGCTACTTGCCCTTCGAGATACGGCAGAGACGCTGCACCAAGTGCGGGGAGTGCATCAAGGTCTGTCCCACCAGCGCCATCGAAGTGGTCGCCATCGGCCAGGAGGCGCGGGAAAAGGTAAAGGCATAAAGGGAGGATTGACAATGGCAAAGACGGTGAACATCACCATTGACGGGGTGCAGTTCAAGGCCCCGGAGGGCATGAACCTCATCGACGCAGCGGAGCTGGCCGGCATTCACATACCGAACCTGTGCTATCTGAAGGGCATGAAAGGGGTGGGCGCCTGCCGGCTCTGCATGGTGGAGGTGGAGGGGTCGCGCGGGCCGGTCATCGCCTGCAACACCAGGGTCAAGGACGGGATGGTGGTGCGCACCAGCACCGACGAAATCCAGGAGTCCCGCAAGTTCGTCGTGGACCTCGTCCTCTCCATGCACCCCCTGGACTGCATGACCTGCACCAAGGCCGGCGTGTGCAACCTGCAGCGCTACGCCTACGAGTTCGATATCAAGGAATCCTCCTTCACGCGCAAGAGGTTCGGCTACCCGGTGGACGTCTCCAACCCCTTCATCAAGATGTCCCCGGACTACTGCGTGCTCTGCGGCCGCTGCGTGCGGGTCTGCAAGGAGCAGGGGACCAACGTCCTGGAGTTCATGGGCCGGGGCGTGGGGGCCAAGGTGACCACGGTTGTGGACAGGGCCCTGGAGGAATCGGACTGCACCTTCTGCGGCTCCTGCGTGGATGCCTGTCCGGTCAACGCCATCATGGAGGCCGACCGCTGGAGGAAGGGCCGCGAGTGGGAGTACGAGAAAACCAACTCCGTCTGCCTTCTCTGCGGAAACGCCTGCGACATAACGGTGAGCACCCGGGACGGGTCCATTCAGAAGATCAACGCCGGAGCGGACAAGGGCTCCGTGCGCAAGTACATATGCGCCTACGGACGTTTCGGCTTCGATTACCTGGGCTCCGATAACCGCCTCCTCACACCCATGAAGCGCGTGGAGGGCAAGCTCGTGGAGACCACCTGGCAGGACGCCTTGAAGACCGTGGCCGAAAAGCTGACCGGGGCCGGCGGCGAGACGGGCTTCATAAGCGTGGCCAGCATCGAGAACGAGGACGCCCTGACGCTCAGGCGCCTTGCCGGGGAGGCCGTGGGGACGAAGAACGTCGACACCACCATGAGCCTCTATGCCGACGCCGACATCCTCAAGGACTCCCAGAGGGCCGTCCTGGCCGACGCCGATACGATTGTCGTGGTGGGCGTGGACCCCTCGCAGCGGGAGCGGGTGCTTCCCGCCCTGAACGTGGCCATCAGAAAGAAGGTGGCCCGGGGCGGCAAGCTCATCCTCGTCAACTCCGGCGAGGCCAAGCTCGACAAAGTGGCCAGCGTCTCCCTCAAGGGCGACGAGGTCCAGTCCCTCAGGTCGTTGGCGAAGGCGGCCCTCGCAAAGGGGCTCAAGGGCGAGGGGGAGCTGGCCGGGATGGTCCAGGATGCCCCGGTGACGGAAGAGGCCGAGCAGGCGGCGGAGATTCTGGCACAGTCGGAAAAACCGCTTATTCTCGCAAGCCCCGCCCTCTTCCACGCGGCCTCCAACCTGGCCCTGCTCAAGGGCAGGAGCCTTGCCTTTACCTTCGAGAGCAACGCCAAGGGCGTGGCCCTGATGGGGCTCACCACGGAGGGAAGGACCTACAGGGAGATGGTCGCCGGGGGCATGAAGGCCCTCTATGCCGTGGGCGAGGCGCCCCTGAGCGTGAGGCCGGAGGGCACGGAGTTCCTGGTTGTGCAGAACTCCCATATCACGGAGCTCGCCAAGCAGGCCGACGTGCTCCTGCCCTCTGCCACGTATCTTGAGTCGGCCGGCACCATCGTGGACTTCAAGGGAAGGCTCCGCCATATCCCCCGGCTCATCGAGCCCATGGGGAAGGCCATGAGCCACAGGGAAATATTCTCCCGCCTGGCAAAGGCCATGGGCAAGCCCATCAAGAAAGGCACCGAGGAGGAGGCCAGGGCCCTGGCGAGGACGGAGGGCAGCCGCCGGGTGCGGCCCTTTGCCCGGAGGGAGGAGCTCAACGTCTCTCCCGAGATGATCCTCCAGTCCGTAAGCATCTCGCTTCTGAACTCCCAGCGCCTGCTCTGGCTCAAGGAGACCGAGAAGGTAGCGGCCCGATAGCCTGTCAACACGCCTCCAG
>JARRLN010000091.1 GCA_037386965.1 Nitrospirota bacterium | reverse complement strand
CCCCCCGTCATGGACAGTGTATCGGAAGAGGCGGAAGGCAAAGCCGGCTGGCCCGGCTGGCCGGGCTCCCCCCCGGGCCGGTTGTCTTGGCAACTTTGCAAAACATTTTGCCCGAATGCAAGCCCTGCGGGGGGTGCATCGCTGAATTATCAAAGGCTTTCCCTCTGGCATGGAAAATGCTCCGTAAGGGGCAGAGAGGCAGAAGAAAGGAGGGACACACAATGCAAGACACATTCTCAAAGAAACTCAGTGTTTTAGGTGCGGGGACGGGACTTACTCTGTTCGTCATATTCGGACTGGTCCCCGGGGCTTTCCTGGGCGGCGTCCTGGGACTGAACATAGGGAATTTCCTTTTCGGCGGCCCTCTCATGCCCACGATAGTGTCCCGCATCCTGGTGGCCGGCGGCATGCTGGTCGGGGTCTTCCTGGCCGGCCTGATTTTCACGGCGGGGGGCACCTCCCTGGGCTGGCTGGTCGGCGTGGCCATCGACCAAGCCCGGAAAGGGTTCCACAAGCCGGCTGCCGAGGCCGAAAAATAACCGCGATACATAAACGGAGGGTGACGACATGACTGAGGAAACCAGAAAGACTCTTCAGACGGGACGCAAGATGGGCGCCATAGTGGGCGGCATATTCTTCCTCATCTTCGGCATCGTGCCCGGCTTCTACTTCGGCAGCTACGGGACCCTGATTCTTCTGAGCCAGCTCATGGGCGGTCCGGTGGAGCCCGGCCTCATAACCCGCGCTCTGGTGGTGATGGGCATTCTCCTGGGCCTGTTCTGCGCCGGTGCGGTGAGCCTCGTCCTTGGCTCCCTGGCCGGCACGGCGATTGCCTATGCGACCGATGCGGCCACCACCGCCGTCAAAGGCAAGAGCATGGAGGCCAAGGCCGCCGTACGGAACGATTAATCTCCGTTACCCCTCGGGGCCGGGCGGCACACCTCCCCGCCACCCGGCCCCCTCCCCCTTTTTCGAACACTCCCGAGTCCCCGGCAGCATTTTTTGGAGAAAAAGTCTTTCCGAATGCCGTCAAGCCGGAGGCCGCCGCAAGGGGCGCTTACTTCTTGAGCTGACCCGGCGGAGCGTCAGCGGCCGGACGGTTGGGAGGCCGGGGAGGAATGGTTTTCTCCTCCTCCTTGATGAGGCGGGTCATCCTTCGGAAGCTGAGCACCCCCCGCACCAGGGTGTACAGCCCCAGGGGGAGGAGCACCCATCCCGTCACGACGATGATCGGCGTGCCGAAGAAGCGGATGAAGGTCACGCCCGCCACGAAAAGGGTGAGGGCCGTGCGCACGTAGGCAAGGAAGGTCCGCTGGTTGGCCAGGTCCGTGCGGTTTTCGGCCAGGCGGTCCCGCAGGATGAGGCGCATCTTGGTTTTCGCGGTCTCTTCCGTGCTCCCCTCGCTCTCTCCCGCCCTCTACTGTCTGACGTGCACGCCGCAGGCCGCCATGGCCGGGTGGTAGAACCTGCGGGCGTATTCCTTGACCATCCGCCGGGCGTTGAAGAAGGGCATGGCGGTCTTCATGGCTTCCTTCATCACGCGCACCCATCCCTGGGGCATGCCGTCGCTGCCGGTGTCGTAATAAAGCGGGACGATCTCTTCCTCCAGGGTGCGGTAGAGCGAGGCGGCGTCGGCGGCGTCGTCGCGCTCCCCGCCGTCTGAGCCGAAGACCCATCCGTTTCCTCCCCGGTAGCCCTCCACCCACCAGCCGTCGCGCACGGAGAGGTGGGGGACCCCGTTTATGGCCGCCTTCATCCCGCTGGTGCCGCAGGCCTCCAGGGGAGGCTGCGGGTTGTTGAGCCAGACGTCCACGCCGTGGGTGAGGTACTGGGCGAACTGCTCGTTGTAGTCCTCCACGAAGGCGATGCGCCCCCCGAAGGCGGGGTCCTTCGCGGCCAGAAAGACCTTTCTCAGGATTTCCTGGGCGGGCTTGTCGTCGGGGTGGGCCTTTCCCGCAAAGACGACCTGCACGGGCTTCCACCGGTCGTTCAGGAGCTTCTTCAATCTTTCGGGGTCCGAGAGAATCAGCGCTGCCCGCTTGTATGTCGTGAACCTCCGGGCAAACCCCAGGGTGAGCACGTTGGGGTCCAGAAACAGGCCCGCTCCCAGGAGGCAGGAGGGCTCGGGGGACTCCTCCAGCCACTGGCGCCGGGCCCGGTCCATGATGTTCAGGATGAGCTTCATCTTCAGCCAGTTGTGGGTGTCCCACAGCTCCCGGTCGGGAATGTCGTCCACCAGCCGTATGGTGTCGGGGTTGTCGTGGTCGTCGAGCCAGTTGGGCCAGAGGTGGCTGTTCAGGAGAAGCTCCATCTTGGGATCTATCCACGTGGGCACGTGCACGCCGTTGGTGACGTGCCCGATGGGGACGTCCTCCTCCCGCCTGTCGGGCCACAGGGAGTGCCACATGCGGCGGGTCACCTCGCCGTGCTTCTTGCTGACCGCATTGCTGTGGGCGGCGCTCCTCAGGGCGAAGGCCGTCATGTTGAACCCCTGCTCGGGCCTCTCGGGGTTTCTGCCCAGCGCCAGAAACTCCTCCCTGGAGAGGCCCAGGTCGGGGCGGTAGGAGGAGAAGTGCTTCTCCATGAGAGCAAAATCAAAGACGTCGTGGCCCGCGGGCACCGGCGTATGGGTGGTAAAGATGGTGGCCTGTCTGACCAGCTCGACGGCCTGGGCGGGGGCCGCCCCGTCCTTGACCATTTCGCGGACCCTCTCCAGGACCGCGAAGGCCGGATGCCCCTCGTTCAGGTGAAGCACCGAGCAGTGTATGTCCAGGGCGTTCAGGACCTCCACCCCGCCGATGCCCAGGACCATCTCCTGCCTGAGCCTTCCTTCCGGGTCCCCGACGTACAGGTGCGAGGATATGCCCCTGTCCTCCATGCTGTTGGGCTCGACGTCCGTGTCCATGAGGTACAGGGGGACGTTGCCCACCTGGACGCGCCAGACCTCCACGAATATGGGGGGCTCCCCGGCCGGCACCCGGACCAGCAGGGGGTTTCCGTCCGCGCCGCCGACCCGCTCGATGGGCGCCTTCTCCCGCTCAAGGGGCTGGCTCTGGCTTATCTGCGTCCCGTCGGCGGCCATCCTCTGCCTGAGATAGCCCTGGGGATACATGAACCCCACGCCCACCAGGGGCACCCTGAGGTTGCTGCACTCCTTGAGAATGTCCCCCGCCAGAAAGCCCAGTCCGCCGGCATAAAAGGGAAGGGAATGCTGAAGCCCGTACTCCGCCGAGAAAAAAGCTATGGTGAAGGCATCGGGCTCGGCGACTGCGTTGTGGAACCATCCCGCGGAGCCGATGTCCCCGTGGAACCGGGACATGACGGCGTCGTAGTGCCGCAGGAACCTTTCGTCCTTGACGGCCTGCGCGAACACGGCGGGGCCCAGCTCGTGCAGTTCGAGCACGGGGTTGTGCACGCTCTCCTTCCAGGCCGTCCGGTGGAGCATCTTGAAGAGGTTTCTCGCCTCCGGGTGCCAGCTCCACCAGAGGTTGAAGGCCAGCTCCTCAAGCCCGGCGATGCGCTCGGGGAGCCCCGGGAACCGCCTCTTGCCGTTGCCGTCGCTCATGCCGCTCCTCCTCCCAGCGGGTCTTAACGGGATTATATACCGTTACGCGGCGAAACGCGACAGGCCTAGAGGTGGGAGCAGCCTCCTCCCTCGCCGTGCCCCGCGCAGGCGCCCGCGGGGGTTATCTCCTCGAGCTCCCGGAGCATCTCCAGGTTTTCCGCCGCCGTGGGCGCGGAGGCCCTGTACACCTTGACCCCCGCGGAGGCGAGCCCCAAGAGGGCGCCCCTGCCGATGCCGCCCACCACCACGGCGTCCACCCCGTGGGGGCCCAGGGCCTTGAGGGGGCTGCACGCGCCGTGGGCGTGGTGGAGGTCCCTGTTGTCGATTTTCTTCACCACCCGGCTCTCGGTGTCCACCAGAAGAAAGGCCGGGGCCGAGCCGAAATGTCCGTATACTTTGCTTTGGAGGCCGCGGGCCTCCGTGACGGGAAAACAGACGGTCATTGGCGTCTCTCCTCTCTCATAATGTGCATATGCACAGTATGCCAGGCCCGCCGCGTGCTGTCAAGGCCGCCGTGGTGGAGAAAGGAAAACGCCTCCCTGCCGGGGCGGGGGCGCGATGGGGGCACTTCGGGACGGGGTGTTTAAAGGGGGGACCCTTTGAAATCCGAAATCTTTTATAATTGAAAGGATATGGGTTTCCGGGAGGACGTAAGGGCCGACTACAGGGCCGTTTTCGAGAAAGACCCCGCGGCACGGAGCGGCTGGGAGGTGGTCCTCACCTACTCGGGGTTCCACGCCGTCTTCCTCCACCGGCTGACCCACCGCCTCTGGAGGCTCGGGATACCCCTCCTGCCCCGCCTCATCGCCCTGGTGTCGCGCTTGCTGACGGGCATCGAGATACATCCGGCGGCAAGGATAGGCCCCGGCCTGTTCATCGACCACGGCATGGGCGTGGTCATCGGCGAGACCACCGAGATAGGGCGCGACTGCCTCCTTTACCAGGGGGTCACCCTGGGGGGCACGGGCAAGGAGAAGGGAAAGAGGCATCCCACCCTGGGCGACGGCGTGGTGGTGGGGGCCGGAGCCAAGGTGCTGGGGGCGATACGCATCGGAAGCCATGTTAAGATAGGGGCCAATTCCGTCGTCCTCAGGCCCGCGCCGGACCACGCCATCGTGGTGGGCGTGCCCGGGAGGGTCATCAAGAAAAGGGTTTTCAGGGTGGAGGAGCACGGGGCCGTGGAGGTGCTGGACCACGTGCATCTGCCCGACCCCGTGGAGGAACGGTTCCAGGCCCTGGAGGCCTACGCCGGGCGGCTTGAGAGGAAGATAGAACGCCTTGAGGGGAAAAAGAGCGCCATGAGGGTCTTCAACACGATGAGCGGGGAGAAGGAGGAGTTCACTCCCCTTACGCCGGGCAAGGTCGGCATGTACGCCTGCGGCGTCACGGTCTACGACGTCTCGCACATCGGGCACGCCAGAAGCGCGGTGGTCTTTGACGTCATGCGGCAGTACCTTCGCTACCGGGGCTACGAGGTCGCCTTCGTAAAGAACTTCACGGACATCGACGACAAGATCATCAACCGGGCCCGGGAGATGGGGATGCCCTGGGACGAGGTGGCCCGCCTGTACACGGAGAAATACTACGAGGACATGGGGCGCCTGGGGGTGGAGCCCGCCGACTGCGAGCCCAAGGCCACGGAGCACATCGCCGAGATAATCGAGCTCGTGGAGGGCCTGCTCCGGGAGGGCCACGCCTACGAGGTGGACGGGGACGTCTACTTCGCCGTGGAGAAGTTCCCCACCTACGGACGGCTCTCGCACCGGAGGCTTCAGGACATGCAGGCGGGGGCCCGGGTCTCCGTGGACCCCAGGAAGCGCCACCCCATGGACTTCGCCCTCTGGAAGGCCTCCAAGGAGGGGGAGCCCGCGTGGGAGAGCCCCTGGGGGCCGGGCAGGCCGGGCTGGCATATCGAGTGCTCCGCCATGAGCATGAAGCACCTGGGGGAGACCTTCGACATCCACGGCGGCGGGGCCGACCTCATTTTTCCCCACCACGAGAACGAGCGGGCCCAGTCCGAGGCCTTCACGGGGAAGCCCTTCGTCACCTACTGGGTCCATAACGGGTTCATCACGGTGGACAAGGAGAAGATGTCCAAGTCCCTGGGGAACTTCTTCACCGTGGAGGACATCCTCCGGGAGTTCGAGCCCGAGACAGTGCGCTTTTTCCTCCTGGGCACCCACTACAGAAGCCCCATAGAGTTCTCCGACGAGCTGCTCCGGGAGGCCGAGGCCTCGGTGGACAGGTTCTACGTTACCCTCAGGCGCGTGCAGGACTTCCTCCGGCGCGAGGGGGGCAAGGAGAGCCTCGCCGGGACGGAGGAGCTTGCGCAGGCCGCCTCCTCCTTCAAGGGGCGGTTCGAGGAGGCCATGGACGACGATTTCAACACCGCCCTGGCCATCGGGCACATGTTCGAGCTCATCCACGAGATAAACAGGTTCCTGGACAGGAAGCCCTCCGGGGAGCGGGCCCGGGAGCTCCTCCGGCAGGCCCTCTCCGCCCTCGGGGAGGCAGGGGCGGTGCTCCGCATCTTCCAGAGGGAGCCCGAGCAGTGGTACCGCGCGGTGATGGAGGTCAAGGACATCGGCCTTCGCGCGGAGGACATAGAGGAGCTCATCCGGCGGCGCCAGGAGGCCCGGCAGCATAAGGACTGGGGGGCGGCCGACGGCATCCGCCATGAGCTCGAGCAGAAGGGCATCCTCCTGGAGGACGCCCCCGGGGGGACGGCCTGGCGCGTCAAGGTGGGAGGCTGAAGGAGACCAGTCTCCTTTCCCTCCCCGTGTCCTCCGCATGAGCAAGGCAAAACGGCGGGAGGGCGGCTTGATTAATGAAGGATAAACAGTCCCGCCGGTGGGTCTATGGCGTAAACCCCGTGCTTGAGGCCCTCAAGGCCGGACGGAGGGTCTCCCTCCTTTACGTTTCGGCGGGACGGAAGCGGAGGGTCGCGGAGGTCCTCACGGAGGCCCGCGCGCGGGACGTCCCGGTCAAGGTGGTCCACGACCCGGCCTTCTTCGATACGCGTTTCCCCAAGGGGCACCAGGGGGTGGCCGCCCGGGTACAGGAGCCGACGGGCCGCCCGGCCCTGGAGGATCTCCTCGCCGTCCCCTCCAGGCGGGGGGAGCCCCCGCTATTCGTCGTCCTGGACCTCATCGAGGACCCCCGCAACCTGGGGAGCATACTGCGGACGGCCGAGGCCGCCGGGGTGCACGGCGTGGTCACCCAGAAGCGGCGGGCGGCTTCCCTGGGGCCGGAGGCCCTGAAGGCCTCGGCCGGGGCCGCGGAGCACATTGCCCTCGCGGTGGTGCCCAACATAAAGCACGCCTTGAGGGAGATGAAGGAGGCGGGCATCCTGGCAGTGGGGGCCGAGGCGGAGGGGGAGGTGACCCTCTGGGAGGCGGACCTCGCCGGGCCCCTTGCCCTGGTGGTGGGCTCCGAGGGCAGGGGGCTCAGAAAAACGGTGCGGGAGATGTGCGACCTCCGGGTGGGCATCCCCCTCAGGGGCCGGGTGGGCTCGCTGAACGCCGGGGTGGCGGCGGGTGTGCTTCTGTATGAAGTCCTCCGGCAGAGAGCCCGCACATAGGCCTTTTCCCCGGCCCGGGGGAGGGGCGCAGGGCAGGGTGTCATGCCCTTGACGTTTCTGATAGAATGTATTATATTAATAGTTTCGGAAGGCGGAGTGCGCCTTCATTCGCCACCGTAGCTCAGTTGGCAGAGCAGCTGATTTGTAATCAGCGGGTCGGGGGTTCGAATCCCTTCGGTGGCTCCAGGACTGAAACGGATTCGTCGGCTTCAGGTACCGGAACGGATGCCGGGCGTCACTCAGTCGGAGAGGTTCCCGAGCGGCCAAAGGGGACGGGCTGTAAACCCGTTGGCGTTGCCTTCGGAGGTTCGAATCCTCCCCTCTCCACCAGGTTGCGGGAATAGCTCAGTGGTAGAGCGTCAGCCTTCCAAGCTGAGGGTCGCGGGTTCGAATCCCGTTTCCCGCTTGTCCATAGACGAGAGGTGGGGTGAACAGCCCATGTAGCTCAGTCGGTAGAGCACATCCTTGGTAAGGATGAGGTCACCGGTTCAAATCCGGTCATGGGCTCTGCGCTTATGAACTCTTTCTTGAGATAGAAGCGGCAGAGGAGACGGAGGCATGGCAAAGGAGAAATTCGAAAGGAAGAAGCCTCACGCCAACATAGGGACCATTGGGCACGTGGACCATGGGAAGACGACGCTGACGGCGGCC
>JARRLN010000090.1 GCA_037386965.1 Nitrospirota bacterium | reverse complement strand
AGCTTGAGGTCCATGACGCCCTCGGCCTCCCGCGAGAGCTCCCGCACGATGCGCTCCCTCATGGCGCGGATGTCCTCCGCGCGCACCTCCCCGCCCCTCTTCATGAGGACTTCGCGCGCCATGTCCAGAAACGCCCGCCCCGCGCCCGCCTCCCCCGCCGCCGGGCGGGCCTTGAGCAGGGCCTGTATCTCCCACCCGTGGGCCTTCTCATGGTAGTAGCGGCGGAAGCCCGCCAGGTCCTTGACCAGCACCCCCCGGGTGCCGTCGGGCCTCAGGCGCATGTCCACCTCATAGAGTATACCCCGCCCGGTGTACCGTGTAACCGTCTTCAGGACCTTCTCGGCGGCCCCGTAGCCCTCGGCCCCCGGGGAGACGAAAAGGAGGTCCAGGTCGCCCCCGTAGGTAATCTCCCTGCCGCCGAGCTTTCCCATGGCGATGACGCTCAGGGGACCGGCCTCTGGGCCAAGCGCCTCCACCGCACGGCCCAGCACGGCGTCGGCCACGTGGGAGAGGGAAAGCTCAAGCCTCCTGACGCCGATGACCCCGGAGAGGAAGAACATCCCCAGGCGGAGCCACTCCCGGGTGCGGTAGGCCACCAGGCGCTCCGCGAAGTCCTCCCCGGGGGGCACCCGGCCCAGCTCCTCCCGCATCCGGGCCAGGGTCTTTCTGATGGGCATCATCTCCTCCACCAGCTCGTTGAGATAGAGGGGGTCGCTCAGAAACGTACGGGAGAGGCTCGAGGAGAGGGCGAAAAGGGCCACCATGCCGTCCCTGAGCTCCCGCCTCTCGGCAAGGGCCGTCAGATACGCCCCCGTAAGGCCGAAGGAGGAGAAAAACCCCTCCAGCCCCTGAAGTGCCCGGTCGGGGGCCAGGGAGCTCAGGGCGCCCTCCAGAAGCAGGGGCGCCACCCTTCGCACCCGGGAGCGCTCCTGGTGGGTGCGGGCAAGCTCCACCTGCCTTCTCACCCGGGTGAGGCTGCCCAGGGCGGCCTCGGGGTCCTTCACACCCCGGAAGGAGAGAAAACCCCGCAGCTCCTCCCGGCCCAGGTCGCCCTCCAAGAGGGCCAGCGCTTCGGCGTGGACGTCCTCGGCGGTGCCCAGGAGGGTGTTGTACATGCTCTTTATCTGCATGCGCTTGACGCGGAGGTCCCTGAGGAAGGCCTCCAGCCCGGAAAAGCCCATGTTCCGCGCCAGGGCCTCCCTCTCCGCCCGTCCCCCGGGGAGGGAGTGGGTCTGAAGGTCGTCCTTCATCTGAAGGAAGTGCTCGACGCGCCTGAGGGTGACGTAGCTATGCCAGAGGGCCGAGAGGTCCTCGTCGGGCACCAGGCGCATGCGGCGGAGCCCCTGGATGGCGTTTGTGAGCCGGTAGGTGCGGAGGGCGCGGTTCTCCGCCCCGTAGATGAGCTGAAACGTCTGCACGAAGAACTCGGCCTCCCGGATGCCCCCGTAGCCGCGCTTGATGTCGTCCCTGAGGATGCGGGAGTCTATCTTTTTCTTGAGGGCCCGGATTTCCTCTATCTCCTCGTAGTCCACCCCGCGCCGCCAGACGAACCAGTCCGCAATCTCCATGAACCCGCGCCCCAGCGTCTCCTCCCCGGCCACCGGGCGGGCCCGGATGAGGGCCATGCGCTCCCAGGTGCGCCCCCAGGACTCGTAGTACGACCTGTAGGAGGCAAGCGGGAGGGCCAGCTCTCCCCTCTGCCCCTGGGGACGGAGCCGGAGGTCCACCCGGTAGGCCACGCCCTCCCCGGTGGCGGCTGAGAGGGAGCGGGTCAGAAGCTCCAGGACCTTTACGTAAAACTCGTGGTCCGATATCCTGTTCATGCGCACGCCCGTGGGGCCCACCACCCCGCCGGTCTGCCCTCCGCCCTTGTCGTAGACGGCCATGAGGTCCAGGTCGGAGCTGTAGTTCAGCTCCACCCCGCCGAGCTTCCCCAGGGCGATGAGGGAGACCGCCCCCCGGTCGGAGGGGTCGCCGTAGCGGGCCCGCGCGGCCTTGAGCGCCCAGAAGAGGGCACGCTCAAGGACGGCCTCGGCCAGGAAGCTCAGCTCCTCCATGACGCCCACGAAGTCCGTCTCCCCGAGAAGGTCCCGGAGGGTAATGCGCAGGAGAGTGCGCTTCTTGAAGAGGCGGATGCTCTCCATGGCCGTCTCCTGGGGAGTTTCGGCGGTGAGGGCAAGCTCCCGGGCGGCCTCCCCTCTCAGGCCCTCCCGGGTGACGGGCTCCCCGAGGCGGCCCAGGGCGGCCAGGAGCTCCCCGGGGTGGGTGACGGAGAAATTTGCCAGGAACTGGCTTGCCGAAAAGAGCCGGGCCGCCTCGGGGAGGTGGCGGAGAAATCCGCCGGGGTCAGCACAGGCCTCCAGAAGCCGCTCCAGGCTCCGGGCCGCCCGCGGGGGGTCGGCCGCGCCCTGGGCGGCGCGCCGGACCCTCTCTTCAATATCCCTCGTAAGAGGCATCTTCTCCTTTGGGTATAATAGAGCCGTCCGTTTGGGTTTAGGATAATTCATGGGGGAGGGAAATGTCATGAAGATGATAGCCGCCGTTATCAAGCACTTCAAGCTCGACGAAGTGAGGCAGGCCCTCACCGACGCCGGCGTTGAGGGAATGACCATCACGGAGGTCAAGGGCTTCGGAAAGCAGAAGGGGCACGTGGAGGTTTACCGCGGCACCACCTACGAGGTGAAGTTCCTCCCCAAGGTAAAGATAGAGGTGGCCGTCTCCGACCAGAAGGCCGAGGCGGTCATCCAAGCCCTGAGCACCGCGGCGCGCACCGGGGAGATAGGGGACGGGAAGATCTTCGTCCACGACCTCGGGGACGTCGTCCGCATACGCACCGGGGAGCGGGGTGAGGAGGCCCTCTGAGGCTTTCGCTCCTGCTTCTGGCGGCCCTGCTTCTCGTCCCCCTGCAGGACGCCCTCGGGGCGAAGGCGCAGCAGGGCACGGACGAGGAGGCCCCTGCCCCTCAGCGTGACGAGCTCCTCGAGACCGAGCTCAGCGGCACGCAGCCCCACAGGAGCGTGGAGCTCTCCGTCAGCCCGCGCGTGGAGGACGCCATAAACGAGTTCTTCATCCGGGTGCCGGTGCGGCTTACCTACGGGCTCACGGAGCGCTGGGAGATATCGGCTTCGGCCGGGACCTTCGTGGACAACCCCGCCCAGGGGGAGAGCCGCTCAGGGATATCGGACGTCACGCTGTTTACGAAGTACCGCTTCAGGAGGTTTCTCAGGGAGTACGTCGCTTCGGCCCTTGCCATGAGCGTGCTCATCCCCGTGGGAAGCAACGAGGACATAAGCGGCGGATACACCCGGTACACTCCCCGGTTCATCGTAAGCAAGCTGCTTCCGGGCTGGCACAACGTGGAGCTCGCGGGCTCTGTGGCCGTTGCGTTCCTTGCCGACCCCCAGGAGGGCGCCGACCCCGACGCCCGGGACGTCCTCTCGGTCAGCGGGAGCTTCATCTACCCCAGGGGAAGGCTGCAGTTCTTCCTGGAGAGCTTCTGGAACACCGACCGCATAGACGGCGGCGATGACGACAGGGTCTTCCTCACGCCCGGCATCCAGTGGGACATGAACGGCGTGACGTCGATGCCCGTGGTGCGGCGGGCCAAGTCCCTGGCCGTGGGCATCCGGGTGGGCCTTGGCGACGACGCCGCGGACATCGCCCTGGTGACCAGGTTCCGCTACGACTTCCCCTTCAAGTTCAAATACAAAAGAAACCTGGGCGGGGAGGCCCCGGAACAGCCGGCACCGGCCCCCGAGTAGGCAGGGCCGGCGGACGGAGCCATGCGGTGCACGGCCCGAAGCCTCCTTCGGGACGGGGAGCGGCGCACCTCTAGGGCGCCCTCACCAGGTCGATGATGGTTACTTCCGGCGGGGCAAGAAAGCGGACCGGCGGGCCCCACGTCCCCGTCCCCGGGCTGACGTAAAGGCGGGAGCCGTCCTTGAGGTTGAAAAACCCGGCCAGGTGGGGATACTGGGTGCGCACCACGTAGTTGAAGGGGAATATCTGTCCCCTGTGGGTGTGGCCGGAGAGCTGAAGGTCGAAAAGGCCCCGCGAGCTCCGTTTTACCCACGGGCGGTGCTTGAGCAAAAGGACAAACCTGTCGTGGGGGAGGCCGCTCAGAAGCTCCGTCTCCGGAAGCCCCCGCCTCATTCCCATCCGCTCGGCCGTGGGGTCGTCCACCCCGGCCAGGGTGATAAGGCCCTGCACGTCCACGGCCTCTCCCCTCAGGACCCGGAAACCCGTCTTCCGGGTAAAGTCCAGGGCCTGCCCGATGCCGGCATAAAACTCGTGGTTTCCGGTGACGGCGAACTTCCCCAGGGGAGGGTGGAAATCCCTGAGGAGAGAGACAAGGCGGCCGAGGTTGTTTATCTGCCCGTCCACCAGGTCCCCGGTGACCACCAGCAGGTCGGGCCTGGCGGCACGCAAGGCCTTCACGATGAGGGAGAGCCTGCTTTCCCTGACGATGAGGCCCACGTGCACGTCCGATATCTGTGCTACGCGGATGCGCGGTACGGGCAGCTTGGCCGTCTCGACGACCACGCGCTTCGTCCTTATGTCCCGGGCGGAGAAATATCCAACGACGGTGACCGTAAGGGCACAAAGAACCGCGATGCTTAGGGCGGCACGGGCGGGCAGGAGCCATCCCCCCCTGAGGAGCTTCACCGGAAGCCCCAGGACGTCCAGGCCCAGGGAAACCAGAAAGGTCAGCCCCACCAGGGAGAGCCACATGTAGCCCACCCAGGCAAGGCCCCTGGCGAAGGCCTCCAGGCCCCGCTCCTCCGCCAGGTGCACGATGAGCGGAGCGGCCACCATGAAAAGCATGAAGAGGGCCAGGGGAATCCCCGTCCTCACGCCCAGGCCCAGGGCGGCCCGCACCTTGGCGAAAACATAAGCGTGGATTGCGGCGTAAATGAGAAAGAAACTGAGAATGAAAAGCCTCATCAGGCCTCCACGGGAGCAAATCGCTGTCTCAGAAATAAATATATCACGGAACCGGCAGCTTGTTTTCCGGACGTATCGGTGTCATACTATATCCAATTTTTCGACCGGAAGGCTTCCTCCCCGTGACAAAAAGTGTTATCCCTGTCGTTTTGCGGCATGAAAATCCCTCCAGCCGTGGCTCGCCCGAAACATTGAGGGCCGGGGAAAAGATAGGGCCCCTGAGCGGCGCACGGCCAGCCGCCGCGCCTTTTCTTTGCAAAAACAAGCCCTTCCGGGGTGCGCAGTTCCGCTTCTTCAGGGAGCATCCTCATCGGGCCGTGCTTTGCCGGAAGAGCGCCGCCCGTGGCTTAAAATTTGCATCTTAAATCACAAAAAGGGCCATAAGGAGTGACGAGAATGCTCAGGGCTATGAAGGCAAAAATCGGACGATGCGCTCTGATGGCTGCCTTTTTCTTCATTCCCTGCATCCTCGGGGGGTGTGCGTCGATGCAGCAGGGGCCGGAGGTCGACGTGGTGGTGGATGCGGACCAGTTCTACAACGAGTTCTATAACTCGGCCTACACCCTGAACATGAAGTCCACGACCGAGGGGCTCAAGACCGTGGGCAGCGGCGAGCCCGAGGTGGCCGTGGGCCTGATGTTCAGGGTGCCCCTCCTGGGCCCCTGATACCGGCCCGCCTGACCAGTCCAACCAGTCAGTTTTCTAACCAGTCAGTTTTTCAGCTTTTTCATTGAAACCTTAAAAATAATCTCTACGTGAGTAACATCTTGCTTCCGGTAAATGGAGGAGGTCGGCTCTCGCGCCCTTCCCGGCATGAGTTCGCCGCAAAGTGCTCAATGGCCCACGCGGGTTTTTCAGCGGGAGGCCCCTGTTTCCCTTGCGCCGGGGGTGCGGGAGAGGCTCAGCTTCTCCAGAAGCCCTTTCAGGGTGCTTGAGAAACTGTTGACCTGCTCGCTCGTCTCCGTGAGCTTGCGGGTGTCGGTGAGCAGGCCCTTGAAGGCCACATCGATGCCCGACAGGGAGCCGTCGATGCTCTCCAGGGCGGCGTTGTGCTCCACGGTGGAGGAGCTTATGGCCTGAATCCGCGAGGCTATCTGCTCCACGCGCCCTATCATCTCGTCGAGGCTCTGCGAGGACTGCTGCACCGTCTTGTGGGTCTCGGCAACCCGTTCCGCGTGGCTCTGCACGCCCGCGATGGTCTCGCCCATCCCCGAAAGGAGGGACTGCATGAGCCCGCCTATCTTTTTCGTCGAGGAGGAGGTCTTCTCCGCCAGCTTTCGCACCTCGTCGGCCACCACCGCGAATCCTCTCCCCTGCTCCCCCGCCCGCGCCGCCTCTATGGCGGCGTTCAGGGCCAGGAGGTTCGTCTGGTCGGCGATGTCGTCCACGATGGAGAGGATTTCGCTTACCCCCTGCGTGTGCTTCTGGAAATCCTCCAGGTGCGTTATGGTTTTCCCGATGCTCTCCTCGGTCTCGTCTATGCTCAAGAGCGAGTTTCCCAGCGCCTCGAGCATCTCCTGGGCCTGCGCGCTCACCCGGGTGGAGAAGTCCGCCGTCTCCGTCAGGGTCTTGCCGATGTCCCCCAGGGAGACGCTTGACTGGTGCGTTGCCGAGCTTATGGCCGAGACGTGCCCGCCCTCCTCCGTGATGGTCCGCTTGTGGCTCTCCGCGATGTCCGAGAGGGTTCTGGTCACCTGGGCCAGGTTCTGCACACCTTCGGCGAGGCGGGAGAGAAGCTCCCTTATGGTGGAGAGCATGGTGTTGAAGCCCCCGACGATGTCCCCCACGGCGTCGGGGCTTTCGATGTCCAGCCGGACGTCGATGTTCCCGGAGGAGACCTCCCGGGAGGCCCAGGAAATTTTCATGAGGGGCGCAAGGAGGATGAGCCGCACGAGCACGTAGGAGAAACCCCCCACGGCTATGCCCGCGGCCACGCAGGCCACGGCGAAGGGGACCTTCATCCCGGGCCTGAACTCGACGAAGAAGGAGGCAAACACGGGGAACACCACCCCCATGGCGATGCCAAAGAGCAGCATGCCCACCTGGAGTTTCCCCAGAATCCCGCGTTTCACGCCCGCTAGTACACACGAAATGGGAAGAAAAAATCAATGATTCCACGCACAAAAAGGGCCGTTTGCCCCGCCCTTTCCGCATGGGCTAATATATTTTCTGACTTTGGAGCGCCCGGGGGAAATGTTTTAAAATATATCCGGAGCTTTTCTCTGAAAGGGGGTCGGCCCTATGCAATGCAACGTCTCGTCCAACGCCAAGAGCTGCACGTGCACCTATAGCTCCTGCGAGAGGCGCGGGAAGTGCTGCCTGTGCATCACCTATCACAGGAAGAAGGGGGAGCTTCCGGGCTGCCTGTTCAACGCCGAGTACGAGAGCACCTACGACCGGAGCGTGGCCAACTTCCTCCGCATGCACGGGTGAGTGGCCAGCCTCTTTTTGGTGACCGGTCACGAGTGGCCGGTCACTTTTCGGGTGGCCGGGGCCGACTCCGCGAGCCGCTTGGCGGGAGGGAAAAGGTCACTGGTGACCGACAGCCGGTGTGGTGGAACTGGTAGACGCGGCGGACTCAAAATCCGCTGAGGGAAACCTCATGGGGGTTCGAGTCCCCCCACCGGCACTCTCACCCTCTTGTATTATAGTCATTTTTTTGCCCCTCCTCGGGGGCTGCAGGGACATTTGGGGGACAAACCGCTTACGAATACCATGAGTCCTCTCTCGGAGAATAGATGGTGAAGTGAGATTGGCGAGACAGCAATGGGCCGCATAGGGAAAAAATACCTGGAATCGTCAAATGGCGCACAGAATGCAATTCCGAGTTCTCCATTTGTGCACGCGTCGAGCACACCGTGTGAGACGATGCACAATCTCTGTCAGGAACAAGAAATGTAAGAAAGACGCCGAAAAAAGGGAACAGTCTTACCTGCGTTCTTACGTAAGGTTGGTTATATCCTTTGAAATGACAGTTACAGCTTCTACCAGCCCAAACTGGTTCTTGATCGGGCTGAATGTCCTGAGGAAATATCTGT